>JAQEDJ010000030.1 GCA_027669525.1 Coriobacteriaceae bacterium AM48-5
ACCTGCGGAAACGAGGTGATGGCCAGGTGCCGGGAGCTATCTCCGCGTTGCGCTAGCTGCGGAAACGCGTGTTCCGTTCAGGCTGTTGCGTTGAGATTGAAAATCAACCAAAACAATTTAAGCATGTGTAGATGTTGATTGATTAACGATTGCTAGACCTCGTGCGACCTCCGATGAGTACAATCGGTCGAGCAAATGTTGACCAATCAACAAATGAAGGAGCTTCCTTTATGCATCTAGCCCGCCGCGCCTGGTGCCGAACGTATCAAACGGTTTTTCGCATCGCATTGCCGGTGCTGCCCTATACCGAGCCACGCATTTTAGAGCACGCTGAGGAAGTGCCCGCAGTGCTTCAAAAGCGTTCAATACACCATGTTCTTATCGTGACAGATCCCGGCATTGCCCGTCTGGGGCTCACGGCACCGCTCGAGACAGCGCTCGCGTCCAAGGGAATTAGCGCTGCGGTCTATGCCGAAACACGAGCGAACCCCACGGTCTCAAACGTGGAGGAAGCGGCATCTCTGTATCGAGAGAGCGCCTGCCAGGCCATTATCGGCTTTGGCGGCGGTTCGGCCATGGACTGCGCCAAGGGCGTGGGCGCGCGCATCGCGCAGCCAAAGAAGCCCATCAACAAGATGCGCGGCCTGTTGCGTATCCATCGTCGCCTGCCGCTGCTCATCGCCGTTCCCACCACGGCGGGCACGGGAAGCGAGGTCACGCTTGCAGCGGTAATTACCGACGACGAGACGCACTACAAGTATCCCATTAACGACTTTGTGCTGATCCCGCGCTTTGCGGTGCACGACCCCGAGTTTACGCGCGGCCTGCCCGCCTCCATTACGGGGCAAACGGGCATGGACGCCCTGACGCATGCCGTCGAGGCCTTTATCGGGCGCAGCACCACGCCCTATACGCGCAAGATGGCGCGCCAGGCGGTGCAGCTCATCCACGACAATTTGCTCGAGGCCTATGAGCACGGGGAGAACATGCGTGCGCGCCGCAATATGCTTTCGGCGGCGTATAAGGCGGGTGTTGCCTTTACGCGCTCCTATGTTGGATACGTCCATGCCATCGCGCACAGCCTGGGCGGGCGTTACGGGATTCCCCACGGCTTGGCCAACGCCATCATCTTGCCGCACATGCTTCGTGCCTATGGCGAAGCCGCTGCTCCTAAACTCGCCGATCTCGCCCGCATGGCCGGTATCGCGCCGGCTAACGCGCATGACAGCCTGGCGGCCGAGGCCTTTATTGATTGGGTCGATCGAATGAACGCCGCCTTGGACATTCCCAAATATGTGACGGGCATTCGCCGCTCCGACATTCCCGAAATGGCGGCACATGCCGATGCCGAGGCCAATCCGCTGTACCCCGTTCCGCTTTTGATGGACCGCCTGGAGCTCGAGCATATGTACGAAGTCGTCGCGGGTGGTATGTTTGAGGGCGAGAACTAGGAGGGTCCATGAACACCGAGGAAATTGCGCGCATCGTCGGCGATCAGCGCGCCTACTTTAAGACGCACGCTACGTTTGATATCGATGCTCGACGTCGTGCGCTCGTGAGTTTACGCGATGCGGTGCGGGCCCACGAGGCCGATATTGCCCATGCGCTCAAGACCGATTTGGGCAAGTCGCATGACGAGGCCTATATGTGCGAGATCGGCACGTCGCTTTCCGAGATCCGTCATCAGATTACGCACGTGGCCCGATGGAGCCGCCCGCGCCTGCGCCCGTGCGACCTCGCCAACGCCGTGAGTGTGTGCAAGACGCAAGCCGTGCCCTATGGCGTCACGCTCATCATGGCTCCGTGGAACTACCCGTTTTTGCTGACGCTCGAGCCGCTCGCTGGCGCCCTTGCCGCGGGCAATACCGTGGTCATCAAGCCGAGCGCCTATGCTCCGGCATCGAGCGCGGTGCTCAAGCAAATCTGTGAAGAGGCATTTGATCCGCGCTTGGTGACGGTCGTCGAAGGCGGGCGCGCCGAGAACGAAGCGTTGCTCGATGAGTGCTGGGACAAGATCTTCTTTACCGGTAGCGTTCCGGTCGGCAAGCTCGTTATGGAGCGTGCAAGTAAAAACCTCACGCCCGTGACGCTTGAGCTGGGCGGAAAGAGTCCCTGCATCGTGGATGCGACGGCTAACTTGAAGGTCGCGGCACGCCGTATCGCCTTTGGTAAATGGCTCAACTTGGGGCAGACCTGCGTGGCGCCCGACTACCTGCTGGTCGACACGCGCGTGCACGACGAGCTGCTGGGTCTCATCAAGGAAGAGACCCGCCGTATGTTTGGCGAGCATCCGCTCGATAACGAAGATTACGGGCATATCGTCAACGCCAAGCATTTTGCGCGCGTGCGCGGGCTGATCGATCCCGATAAGGTCGTGCTTGGAGGCGCCGCGCGCGAGGCTTCGCTCAAGATCGAGCCGACGATTTTGGACGGCGTGTCCCCCGATGACGCCGTGATGCAGGAGGAGATTTTCGGCCCCATCTTGCCGGTGCTGACGTTTGAGAGCCTAGGCGAGGCCGAGACGTTTATTACGGATCGTCCGACGCCGCTGGCCCTGTATATCTTTAGCCAGGACCGTGAGGTTCAGCAGCGCTTTGTGCGTTACGTGCCCTTTGGTGGTGGCTGTGTTAATGACACCATTATGCATTTGGCCACGAGCCATATGGGCTTTGGCGGCATGGGGGCGAGCGGTATGGGACAGTACCATGGACGCGAGAGCTTCGATACGTTTAGCCACAAGAAGAGCATCGTGAACAAGGCAACGTGGCTGGACGTGCCGTTCCGCTATGCCCCTTACGCAAGCTGGAAGCACAAGTTCGTGCGCATGTTTGTGCATTAGAAAAGGGTGCGGGTAATACGAACAGATGTTCCTATTACCCGCATTTTGCGTTAGACTACTGCTATGGAGCACGGATGGGCCAACTCCCTTTAGAAGGGATTTGGTATGAACGTAAGCGATGTTATTTCGTTATTGGCGTTGTTGATCGCGGCTATCGAACTCGGCCTGTTTATCGGCCGAATGAAATAGCCGCCCCCGCGTAAGCGAAGACGGCCACTTCTCACGATGAAAACGTGTATCGGAGTTGGCAAGACCCGCAGCCACGGGTGCCATCCGTGTCCCTATCTTAGCTGTAAGCGTTCCGCCGCGCAAGCGTTGCGGCAAGCGATTGAAAGACGCGGACGGGATGAATTTGTGTCCGCACGGGCCCGTAGACTTCTCAACTATGTTGTGGATGCTCGCTAATCGGTAATGGAGGCGCACGTGTTTGATGACGATGACCTGTTCGATCTGACAGACGATCCGTTTGAGTGGGATATGCTACTCGATGACGATGAGTTGGAGCAGGACCGTAAGAAGCGGCAGGGCAAGAAGGCGCGGGATGACGCTTCGAAAAAGCAGGACAAGCGTCGCCGAGGTCTGTTCGGCGGGCTCTTTGGGTGACTGTCTCATCGCCGCGTCTGTATACTAAACAGGTCTTATACGCGCTGCGAAATGAGGGCATAGACGATGATGTGGTTTACCGCCGATCTGCACCTGGGCGATACGAATATCTTGCACGACGTGGATCGACCGTTTGATTCGGTCGAGGAGATGAACCGCAAGGTCATCGATGCCATCAATGAGTGCGTGGCTGTGGACGACCGCCTCTATATCCTGGGAGACTTTACGTATCGTTTGCCCATGGCGGAGGCAGTGCGCCTGCGCGAGCGCATCGAATGCCAGAACGTGACGCTCATCCGTGGTAACCATGATGGCGATTGGGGAGATCCGGACGCGCCGCACATTTGGGATGAGGTGCGCGATTATCTGGAGGTCGCCCCCGGTTACGCTAAGGGCCATCGCCTGGTAATGAGCCATTACCCCATGCTCAGCTGGAATGGCAAGGCGCGCGGCGCCATCATGCTGCACGGGCACATTCACAGCAGGGGAGACCGCACCAACGCGCGCAATCGCGATCGCGAGCGCCCTATCTTTCGCTACGACGTTGGCCTCGATGCCAACAACTACAAGCCCGTTAGCCGCGACCAGATTCTCGGCTTCTTTGGACTGTAGCCCTCAAGCCACCACAAAGGGGACAGGCACCTTTGTGGTGGTCCTTGCATAGATTGGAGTCGCTATGAAGCAATTGCTCATTCGTGCCGACGATATCGGTTATTCGTATGCCGTTAACCTGGGGATTGCCCGCAGTATCAATGAGGGCCTGGTGCGCTCGGCGGGACTTATGCCCAATATGCCCGAGGCCGAGCGTGGCTGGTCGCTCGTGGCGGATGTCGGCATTGCGGTGGGTCAGCATACCAACGTGTGCTGGGCAAGCCGTGTGCCGACCCGGCGCTCATTCCGAGCATGCTCAACGAGAACGGCGAGTTCCATAGCAGCCGTACCTTCCGCGATCATTTTAAGCGCGGCGAGGAGTTGATAGACTTCGACGAGGCCTGCATCGAGATCCGCGCGCAGCATGACCGCTTTGTCGAGATCGTGGGCCGCGAGCCCGATTACTTTGAGGCCCATGCCGTCATGAGCAAAAACCTTAACCGAGCGATCTCGGCGGTTGCTCAGGAGCTGGGCCTTAAGGAGCAAAAGGCGAGCTTCGACCCCGCGGCTGTGGTGCATTGCGGAGATGCTGATCTGCGCATGGTGATGCGCTCGATGGAGCCGGGCTACGAGCCCAAAGAGGCAATCATGCAGACGGTTCGCGAGATGGTGGACGGCGAGACGGTCGTCTTTGTGTGCCATCCGGGCTATCTCGATCGTTTTATCCTGGAGAACAGCTCGCTCACGACCGACCGCACCAAGGAAGTCGATGCGCTGATTGACCCCGAGCTTCGCACTTGGCTTGAGTCTCAACCTGATCTTCGCCTGATCGACTACCGCGACCTGTAAGGACCCAAGTCACCACAAAGGGGACAGTCGCCTTTGTGGTGGTTCTGGCGCCGTTGCCATTATGGCGGCGGCGTCTTTTTTTGTCCGTGCGGCGCGGTAGAGTGTAGGCGGTTGAAATTTGCGTCCATCGAGGAGCTGCCATGAACGAGATCAAGTGCCCGCATTGCGGCGAAGTTTTTAAGGTCGATGCGTCCGGTTATGCGGATATCGTCAAGCAGGTGCGCGATGCCGAGTTCTCGCGCGACCTGGATGAGCGCGTGAAGGCGGTCCAGCGCGAGGGCGAGCAGGCACTGGAGCTTGAGCGCTCGCGCTCGACGGCTGCTTTGCAAAAGGCAGAGTCTCAGCGCGACGCTCAGCTTGTCGAGCAGAAGAATGCTGCAGCTCAGCAGCTGGCGCAAGAGGTTGCCAAGCGCGACGCTGAGCTTGCCGAGCTGCGCGCCAAGCTCGAAGGCGCTGCCGCAGAGCGCGAGAGTGCAAGTCAGCGCGCGGCGGTTGAGGCCCGTTCCGATGCTCAAAAGGAGAATGCCGAGCTTCAGCGCGAGATCGACAATTTACGTGCGCAGTTGGAGCGCAAAGATGATGAAGCCAGGCTTGCCGAGGCGGCGGCACGCAATGCAGCTCAAAACGACCTGTCCGCGCGCGACGCTCAGATTGCCGAGCTGCAGGCCAGGCTCGCCGCGGCGGACAAGGCCCAGGAGATGGCGCTTGCCGCTGCCGCGGCAGAGTCGCAGCGTGAGCTCGATGCCGCTCGCAGCGAGGCCGAGCGCGCGCTTACTGACTATCGCGCGAAGGTGCAAGAGAAGTTTTCCGCCGCAAGGCTCAGTCTGAGCAGGAGGCCGAGGGTCTGCGTGCGAAGCTGCGCGAGCAGGAGCTGATGGCAAAAATGAGCCTGTCTGAGGCGGTCGCCGCGGCGGAGCGTGAGCGTGATGAGGCGCGTGCCAAACTGACGAGCGAGCTGGCAGTGCGCGATTCGCGCGAGGAACAGGCCAAGGCGGCACACGAGCTCGAGCTTGCGCAGGCCAAACGTGCGAGCGATGATCTGATTCGCTACAAGGACGAAGAGATTGAGCGCCTTAAGGATATGAAGATTCGTCTGTCCACCAAGATGGTGGGCGAGTCGCTCGAGCAGCACTGCGAGACCGAGTTTAACCGTCTGCGCATGACGGCATTTCCTAACGCGTACTTCGAGAAGGATAACGATGCGTCCGAGGGCACCAAGGGCGACTTTATCTTCCGCGAGTGCGACGCGAGCGGCAACGAGGTCATTTCGATTATGTTCGAGATGAAAAACGAGAACGATGAGACCGCGACCAAGCATAAAAACGAGGACTTCTTTAAGAAACTCGATCACGATCGTCGCCAGAAAGGCTGCGAGTATGCGGTGCTCTGCACCCTGCTGGAGCCTGAGAGCGAGCTCTATAACGCGGGTATCGTCGACGTGAGTTACCGCTATGAGAAGATGTACGTGATCCGCCCGCAGTTCTTCATTCCCATGATCACGCTGCTGCGCAACGCCGCCATGGGTTCGCTGCGCTATAAACAGGAGCTAGCGGAGTACAAACAGCAGAATATCGATGTCACGAACTTCGAAGCCAAGATGGAAAAGTTCAAGGACGGCTTCTCGCGCAACTACAACCTGGCGAGTAAGCAATTCGAGTCGGCGATCAAGGAAATCGATGCCGCCATCAAGCAGCTCGAGAAGACCAAGGACGATTTGCGCCGCAGCACCGAGAATCTGCGCCTGGCCCACAACAAGGCCGATGAGCTTACCATCGCAAGCTCACGTGGGGCAACAAGACCATGAAGCGGCGTTTGACGAGGCGCGCGAGACCGCGCCGGAGACAAGCGATGCGCCAGCCGAGGCGGATTCGTATGAGGTCGAAGATGCCGAGTAAGGCATAGCGGATAGTGCAAAAGCGGGGTCGCTGGCGATGTTGCCAGCGACCCCGCTTCGTTTCGTCCCATTCTGTTCGGCTAGTCCTCGAGCAGGTCCTCGATAAAGCCGACACGGTAGTTCTTGAAGATTACCTCGCCGCCGTCTTGCGTGGCGTCCAGATCGACATCGCCCATGATGCCAAAATCGTGGTCGCCATCCTCGTCAGCAAAGATCTGGTGCACGTGCCATACGTGCGCGGTCTTCTCGTCGGACTCGTCGATGGAAAACATCGCGGCGCTGCGGGCATCTCCGTCGGTGAGGATTTCCTCGTGCTGCTCGTGGTAAGCGTCGAGTGCTTTTTGCCAGCGGATCTCGCTCATGCCCCAGTCGTCGTCGAGCTCGCCCAGGTCGCGAACGTGCTCGCGGGCGGCAAGGGTCACGCGGCGGAAGAGCGCGTTGCGCACCAACAGCGTGCAGCCGCGGCGGTCCGCCACGACCTCGTCGATGCCCTGCGGCGGCGCAGCATCGAGGGCTGCCGGGTTGCCGGCGTTCTCCCACTCGTCCACCAGGCTCGAGTCCACCGAGCGCACCACAAAGCCGAGCCACGAGATAATGTCGCGCAGACGCTCGTCGCGCTTCTCGATGGGCACGGTGCGGTCGAGCGAACGGTAGGCCTCTGCCAGGTAACGCAGCAAAATGCCCTCGGAGCGGGCGATGCCGAGCTTTTGAATGTAACCCTTAAAATCGCTCGCGCTTTCCAGCATATCGCGCAGGACGCTTTTGGGAGAGAGCTGGTAGTCGTTTGCCCAGGGCACTTCCTGGCAGTACTTGTCGAAGGCGGCGTCGAGCAAGTCCTCGAGCGGTTTTTCGTAGGTGACATCCTGGATGCGCTCCAGGCGTTCCTCATATTCGACGCCGTCAGCCTTCATTTCGGCCATCGCGCGGTCGCGCGCTGCGCGCTCCTGAGCGCGCAGCACCTGCTTGGGATCCTCGAGCGTTGCCTCGACCATCGAGATCAGGTCCATGGTATAGGTCTCGCTCTCGGGATCGAGCAGCTCCAACGCGGCGAGCAAGAACGGCGAGAGCGGCTGATCGAGCGCGAAGTCCTCGGGCAGATCGACCGTCAGCGCATAGTCGATGTCCGGCGCGGCGTCAGCCGGGGCGTCGGGTGCGGGCGGCACCTCGGTGCGAACGACGACGCCGGAATCGATGAGCGTGGCGAAGATTTCGTCGGCGCGAACCTCGAGCTTAGCCTTTTCCTCGGGAGTCTGCAGGCTTGTCTCGATGAGGTCGTGTACGCGGGCACGGGCATCGCCGCCCTGCTCGACCACGCTAATCACCATGGAGTGTGTGATGCGAAGGCGCGGCTTGAGCGTCTCGGGCTGCGTCTCGATCAGGCGCTCAAAGGTCTGCTTGTTCCAGGTGACAAAGCCCTCGGGGGCCTTCTTCTTTTTAATCTTACGGAGCTTCTTGGGGTCGTCGCCCGCCTTGGCCATGAGCTTGGCATTCTCGATCTCGTGCTCGGGTGCTCGGCAATCACCATGCCCTCGGTATCGAAGCCCGAGCGGCCGGCGCGACCGGCAATCTGATGAAACTCGCGGGCGCGCAGACGACGCATCTTGTAGCCGTCGAACTTGGTGAGCGCGGTGAGCACCACGGTATGGATGGGCACGTTGATGCCGACGCCGAGCGTATCGGTGCCGCAGATGACGGGCAACAGGCCCTGTTGTGCCAAGCGCTCGACCAGCAGACGATAGCGCGGCAACATGCCAGCATGGTGCACGCCGACGCCGCATCCGAGCAAGCGCTTAAGAATTTTGCCAAAGGCCGTCGAGAAGCTCGTGCCCTTGGCCGCCTCCTTGATGGCCCCACGCTGCTCCTTGCTGGCAATACCAAAGTTGGCGAGGGATTGCGCCGTCGCAAGTGCGGCGTCCTGGCTAAAGTGCACGATGTAGAGCGGGGCCTCGCCGCGGCGCATTGCGAGCTCGACCGTGCCCTCGAGGGAGGTCGTCACATAGTCATAACTCAGCGGAACCGGACGCGGGGCGTCGACAACCAAGTCGCAGGTTGCGCCGGTGTGCTCCTCAAGTGAGGCGGCGATGGCAGTGACATCGCCGAGTGTGGCGCTCATGAGCATGAATTGCGTGTGAGGCAGGGTGAGCAGCGGCACCTGCCAGGCCCAACCGCGATCGGGGTCGGCAAAGTAGTGGAACTCGTCCATGGCGACGCAGCCAACATCGGCATCTTCGCCCTCGCGCAGTGCGTCGTTGGCAAGGATCTCTGCCGTGCAGCAGATGACGGGTGCCTTGGTGTTGATATGCGTGTCGCCGGTGATCATACCGACGTTATCGCGGCCGAGCACCTGTACCAGATCGAAGAACTTTTCGCTGACCAGGGCCTTGATAGGGGCCGTGTAATAGCAACGTTTGCCCTGCGCCATGCCCATAAAGAGCATGCCCAGCGCGACAAGCGACTTGCCCGATCCGGTCGGTGTTCCCAAAATGACGTGATCGCCGGCAGCCAGGTCCATGAGGGCCTCTTCTTGGTGATCCCACAGCTCGATGCCGCGGTCGCTCGTCCATTCAAAGAAGCGTTCGAAGGCCTGATCGGGCGTGAGCCACGGTTCGGGCTCACTGCCGTCTTCGGGCTCCCACCAGGTGGGGGAGAGCGCGCCGAGCGAGCCGAACTCGGCCTCGGTTCCCGTGCCGCCCGAGAATGAGCTGGCGGCGCCGGCGCCCGAGACGGTGCTGGCGGCGGTATCTGTCGTGGTCTGTGCCATGTGTGGTTGCTTTCTCTCGCGATTGTCCGCCAACTATTATGGCGTAGCGGCGGCGCGGGGTGCCAGCGCGCGAGAAAATGCAGGAAATGGGCGTTCTGCCCAGCCGTTTGGTGCAGTAGCCAGCTAAGTGAGTAGACTTTTTGCGATATCGCGAGCACATGGCTTTTGCGCAAGGGCTCTACCTGCGGTTTTAGTTTTCGCTATGCGGGCTGTGCTTGGCTATTGCAAAAAAGTCTACTCACTTAGGTTTGAGGGCCGTTCGCTGGCGCCTATTTGCGCTTGTTTGCCGACGCCGCGACTATCAGAAACCCCTAGGACTCCTGCGGCAAGCACTTCTTGCCCTTGCGGGCGCGGTTTCTAAAGTTCTCGACGGCTTCTTCCATGCCCAGAGGCACATAGGTGAGCTCATCGAGGTTATCGGGCAGGTAGCAGGCAAGACTTTGCTCCTGCATGTGACCCGCCGTGAGCACATCGTCACTGGGATGTGCGCCGGGTGTGGCGCAAATGCCATAGACGACGGCACCCATCTCGCGCGTGCGGCGCTCGTATTCGGTCTCGGGGTGCTCGGGATGGTCGCGGCGGACGTCGTCGCTTACCCAAAGCGTGTCGTAGCCTGCCGCAGCAAACTGCCCCAAGGCGTAGTCGCGCAATGGCTTACTGTCGGTTCGCAGTGTGACGGTGGCACCGGCTGAAAAGAGCGGACGGTACAGCATTAGGTGGTCGACATGGACGAGTCGCTTTTTGGCGTACTTGGCCTTGGGCTGCGGCGTGGGAAAGTTGATGGTGATGGCATCGAGCTCGCCTGCGGCAAATAGCTGCGGCAGCGATGCGGCACCTCGGGGCAGGACGAGTGCGTTGGACGGCCCCTGCTCGCAGATTTTCTGTGCGGCATAGGCGATGCAGATGGGCTCCTGGTCCATGCCGATAAAGAGCGTGTTTGGCTCGTGGGCCGCGCGCTCTACAAGGTACGTTCCCTTGCCACAGCCAAGATCCAGGTGAAGGTGCTCGAAAGGCTTGCTGCCAGCCGGCGCGCAGGCTTTGCGCCAATCTCCGGCATAGGCCTCGGGGTTCGTCTCAATCGCATCGGCATAGCGCTCCAGGCGCTCCTCGAGCACAAAGTTCTTAGGCGTGCGAACGTGGACTGCTCCCATGAGGCTCCTTAGTCATAAGTATGGAACGCATAGCTGCGCATTCCGTCAATGGGTTGAAAAAGGGTGGGCATAGTTTGCTCGAAAGATACGGTGCGGCTCGGCGGCGAGTCGTCGATGCCTACAGACGCTTGAGGATCACATAGCGATTGAGCTCGCCGCTGCGACCGTCGGCATGGAAGCGCTCAAGCTCGCGCACGGGGACCTCGCCACTCTTGTAGAACGTACGGACGCCGCGCACCAGGTCGGTGATCTGCTGATCGTCAAAGTGATGGCAATAGCGGTAGGCGTGGCGGTCGTTTTGCCAGCCAATGAGGTGGTCGCCGGCTTCAAACTGCGCGGAATCGTAACCCTCAAACGGTGGGGTGAGCTCGGCGCGGGCTTCGGCTCGAACGGCCTTTCGCGCCATACGCTCGTCGTTCATAAACTCCCAAAAGCTGATGGCGATGATGCCGCCCGGGCGCGTCTGGCGCACCAGGGCGTCGAGCACGCGCACGCGATACTCGCACGACGGCACGTGGTGCATAAAGCCAAAGCAGACCGAGATGTCAGCGAGCGGGGCGTCGAAAAGCACGTCAGGTGTCTCGGCGGGGTTGAGCTTCATGAGGGCATCGAGCACATCGAGTTCCTGGAAGTGCAGGTTGGGAATGCGCAGGGCGTGTCCGTGGGCATCGATGGCCAGGTCTTGGCACGAGTCGACACCATAGAACTCAAACGGGCAGCTGGCATCTGCCGAGGGGTTTGCGCCGTCGACGCCCTTGGCGGCAAGTGCCCCGCCGGCGGCAAAGTTCTCGAATCGCATATTGCCGCAGGCAAGGTCGAAGACGCGGACGGGATGCTCGATCGTGGCCACATCGAGCTGCTCGAGCGCGATATCCATGGTGCGCACCCAGCCGGGCCACGGGGCCTGGCGCGTATCGGAGAAGGAGGCGGAGTGCTCGCGATAGAACGTATTGTTGAGCTGGATGAGCGATGAGGCGAAATCGCGGTTCACGGCGCGGAACTCCCTCCATTGGCGGTGTGGAATAAACAGTACGACCATACTACCGTTAACGCCGCAACGGGGACAACCAAGCTACGGGTCATTGCTTTGTTTGGACACATTTCCGCAGCTCATATGCACCCGCAACCGCCGGTTGTCAAAAATCTCACTAGAATAGGTGGCATGCTTTTGGCGGTGGCGGATAGATTTTTAACTGTGCAAGGCGCCTTAAGAACAAAAACGGTCCGGCGGCACGGCTGGCATCACATAGGAGGAACCATGAATGTAGAAACTGCGCAGCGGCTCGCCGACCTTCGTCGCAGCAAGGGTTTTAGTCAAGAAGGGCTGGCGCGAAAGCTAGGCCTGTCGCGCCAGGCGGTCAGTAAATGGGAGCGCGCGGAGAGCTCGCCCGATACCGAGAACCTGATCTCGCTCGCCAAGCTCTATGGCGTGAGCCTGGACGAGCTGCTCAATCCGAGCGATGAGATCGAGGACGATATCGAGTTTGAGAACGAGGACCGCGCCCGTCAGCGCGAGGCCGAGGCAGCGGAGCGCGCCCGTACCCATGAGGCAGCGGCACGTGCTACCGAGGCGGCAACACAGGCGAGTGATGCCGCCGCCAAGGCGGCGCAAGCGGCAAGCTGGAGCGCGCAGGCCGCCAATGCCGCTACGGCGCAGGTGACGAGTGGCGGCGCAGCTGGCTCGACTCCGGTGAAAGGTCCGTTCCAGTCGTTTCCGTATTGGGCCGTGTGCTGGCTGCTGTTCTTTTTGCTGATGTTCCTGTTTGGTGGCTCCTTTGCCGCGCTGATCTTCTTTACAATCCCCATCTATCACTGGGTGGCGCGTGCGCTCGATGGCGATTGGGCACGCGGGGATATTCAGGATGGTCGGCGCCGGAGGCGGCTAAGGCTCAGGATGTTTCCGCTGCGGTTGATACTGACGTGGCTTCCTCGACTGCCGCTGAGCCGAGCGCCAAAGAAGGTGATGAATGATGAAGCTCTCGCATGAGTCCAAGGTCCGCCTGGGCGTCGGTATCGGAGCGTTCGTGCTCATCATCGGGCTTATCTTTGGCACTTCGCGGATATTGTTTCATTTTGATGGCCCGTGGGATCTCGGCGATATTGCATCCGGTTTGTCCGGTATGGACGATGTGGTTGACGGGGACGATTCTTTGGATGGCGGTAACTATTCCGCTCAGTCTCGGCAGCTTTCGAGCGAAACGTTTGATGCCGACTCATTCCAGTCCCTTGACCTGGATGTGACATCGGGTGAGGTTGAGATCAAGTGCGTTTCCGGCGGGCAGGTGCGTGTCATCGAGAGCGGTCGTGTTGCAAAGGGGGTAGCTACCTACGATGCTGCCACTCAGAATCTGGCCGAGGTCAAGGGTTCTACACTCACGATTAGCCAGTTCGACTGCGATGACGAGCGCGCTATCGATCGTTCGGTCACCATCGAGCTGCCGCGGGATGTTGCGGATAACCTGGTCGGCATACGGCGAGGGTGGGGTCGGGAGAACTGACGGTCGCGGACATTGCATGTCACGACTTCGAATTGACGTTGGACTCGGGAGACGTTGAGTTTGCGGGCACCGTAACCGACACCTTGGATGCCGAGGTCGGTTCGGGCGATGTGGCGTTCGAGCTCTACCAGCCCCCGCGAAGTCGATGGACGTAAGCGTGGGCTCGGGCGATGTGGAGATATCGGTTCCGAACTCTACGGGCTTTAAGGCGAGCCTCACCGTGGGCAGCGGTGACTTTGAGAGCGATTTCCTTCCGCTTGGCTACGATGGCGAGACCATATTGAATGCTGAATTCGACAACGGTGACAAGTCTGCAACGTATCGTTTTAAGGTCGGTTCGGGCGACATGTCGTTCGAATCGGTGTGACATGCGGTTTTCGGAGATCGGTGCATATAGGCATGCTCTTTGATGGAGGCGCCGGGGCCGTGACTGGCTCCGGCGCCTTTGCCTTTACAATGGGGGCATGGAACAGATTATTTTGAACATACTCGAGGCTCTGCGTCGCGGTGAGACCGTGGACGACAAGGCGCTCGTCAAACTGATACATGCCGAGCGCGCCGTGAGGGTGCCGACAAACGAGATCTGGCCAAGCGCCGTCTGCTGCCGTTCTACCAGCGGGTTAAACGTGAGAAGCCGGCTCGTTGGGCTGGATGGAATGTCGATGCCGAGCTGGAGCGTCAGCTGCTGCAGGTGCTGCGCATGAAGCCGCGCCGCACGGCTTCGGGCGTGGCGACCATTACCGTCATCACCAAGCCGTGGCCCTGTTCGGGCGATTGCCTGTTTTGCCCCAACGATCTGCGCATGTCCAAAAGCTATCTGCATGCCGAGCCGGCATGCGCCCGTGCGGAGCAAAACTGCTTTGACCCGTATTTGCAGGTGAGCGCTCGCCTGACCGCACTTTCGCAGATGGGGCATGCGACCGACAAGATCGAGCTTATCGTGCTCGGTGGCACCTGGAGCGACTATCCGCAAGGGTATCAGACGTGGTTTATGTCCGAGCTTTTCCGTGCGCTCAATGACGATGCCGTCGCCGGCGTGGCGGCAAACCCCATGTTGGCGCGTCCGGGCATCAGCCGTGCCGAGGCGGGGCGCCTGCTCGATGACGCTCCCGCCGATGCCCTGCCGCCGGTGGTAACAGAGCGCCGCGAGTGCTATCGGGCTGCCGGCATTGCGACAGACGAGGCCAAGCTCGCTGCCGGCGTTGCCGACGAGCAGGAGCGTGTGGATGCTGCCGTGGGCGGCTATAACCGCGCGGTGCGTCGTCTGTACGGCCCCGGTACGCCGTGGGGCGAGGTCACCGAGTGGCAGACGGCAACGATGGAGGAGCTCGAGCGTCAGCAGCGCATCAACGAGACGGCGAAGCATCGCGTGGTGGGACTCGTTATCGAGACGCGCCCCGATACCGTAACGCCGCAGGCGCTTACGCTCATCCGCCGTCTGGGCTGCACCAAGATACAGATGGGCATCCAAAGCCTTGACCAGCATCTACTCGATATCAACGAGCGTCGCATTTCGGTGGCGCAGATTGAGCGGGCGTTTTCGCTTGCGCGCCTGTTTGGCTTTAAGATCCATGCGCATTTTATGCTCAACTTGCTGGGCGCCACACCCGAGGGGGACAAGCGCGACTACGAGCGCTTTATGACCGAGGGGGCCTTTATGCCCGACGAGGTCAAAGTCTACCCGTGTGCGCTCATCGAGGGCTCGCGCCTGGTGGGCTGCTACGAGCGCGGCGAGTGGCGCCCCTATACCGAGGAAGAACTGCTCGATGTGTTGGCCGATGACATCGTGGTGACGCCGGCATTCTGCCGCATCAGCCGCATGATTCGCGACTTTAGTTCCGATGACATCATGGTGGGCAACAAGAAGCCCAACCTGCGTCAGCTCGTCGAGAACCGCCTGGCTGCTCGGGGTGACGGTGCGACGGTGCGTGAGATTCGCTATCGCGAGATCAGCACGGCGGGTGCCGACTTGGATGAGCTATCTCTTGATGAGGAAGTAGCGTACGAGACGCCGGTGACTTACGAGCGCTTTTTGCAGTGGGTGACGCCGCGGGGCAAGATCGCGGGCTTTTTGCGGTTGTCGCTGCCCGATCGCGCTTTTGTTGCCGCACATGCGGACGAGCTGCCGACGATGCCGGACGAGGCGATGATTCGTGAGGTGCACGTTTATGGTATGGCGGCACGTGTGGGCGATCAGGCCAGGCAGCGCAGCACCATGGATTGGGACGTTTGCTCGTGGAGCGTGCGTGCCAGATAGCTCGGGACGCTGGCTATACGTACATCAACGTGATCAGCGCGATCGGTACGCGCGAGTACTATCGCCATCTTGGATTTTATGACCATGGCCTTTATCTGCAAAAGGAGCTCTAGATGAACAAGCCGAGTGTTTCTGCCGGCGTCGTTGCCGGCGTTGCTCTGGGAGCCGCGGCGCTTGGTGCGGCCGCTGTCGCTGTTCGTGCTGCCTGTCTGCAGGTCGCGAGGACCCGCAATGGGCTGGCACGTGTGAAGCGCGTGCACGATGAGGGCGGCGACGAAGTTCGTGTATTGGTGCAAGGCGGCGTCTACCAAAGCGCGAGTTACGTTGGCGAGCGCTGGGCGGAGCCCGTCTTTGCGTACTATCGCGCGTTTGACGACGTGTTTGAGGCCGAGGATGCGATGCGCGACGCTTATGGTCACGGTATCAACCGTATGCTTATGCTAGGTGGCGGCGGGTTTGCCTATCCCAAATTTGCGCTGATGTCGCACAAGGTCCTGCGCATGGACGTCATCGAGTATGACGGAGAGATAACGCGCTTGGCGCGCCGTTGGTTCTATCTGGATGAACTGGAGCACGCGGTGGGCGATCGCCTGCGGGTGATTACCGCTGAGGCTCGCTCGTATCTGGGTGTGACGAGCGTGGGCCATCGTCGCTATGACGTGGTCGTGAGCGATTGCTTTGGCGGTGCCGAGCCCGTGCGCGAGCTGGCGACCGTTGAGGCGCTGCGCCTGGTGCGGGCAGCCTGAACCCCGGGGGTATCTACGTGGCCAATATCGTGAGCGCAAACGAGGGGAGCGATGTGACGTTCCTTCGCGACTGCGCTGCCACGGCACTCGAGGTATTCGTCCACGCCTGGGTGGTCCCATGTGGCGATGCGAAGTTCAGCGGCGAGGAAAACTACCTGCTCATCGCCAGCGACGGCGACTACGCCTTTGCCGAAGCCGTGCCCTTCGACACCGACTTCCTCGGCACCGTCCTTCACGACAAGTAAGTCTCCCCGTCCCAAAAAGGACTGGTCTTAGGCGTGGTCGCGCCAGCCGTGAACGCGCTGCTTCATGCCCTCTATGTCGAGCACGCCTTCGGCAAAGCCTTGCGCACGAGCTCTTCGGGAACAAACTCGTCGTAGCGGTCAAAGTAAGGCACCTCGCCAGGATAGACGAGCTCGATGGGATCGAAGTCCTTTTCGGCCTCGGCGGCGAGCACCTCAAAGAACGTCTCCTCGTCGGCCTTCATCTTAAACTGCATAAAGTACGGGCGTGACGGGTCGAGTCCGCGAAGGCCCAGCTCAGCGGCGCATTTGATTTTAAGCATGCGCTCGAGTGCTAGGAAGGCGTAGCTGCCCAACCAGGGGAAGAGCACCCAGGTGTCGCCACCCAGGTTGATGAGCGGCTTAGTTCCCGCGCCCGAAATCTCGGCGGTATGACGAGCCTGCGCCAAGCGAGCCCGTGCGTTACCCATAAGGTACGGATATGCTGCGTGCTCAGTGAGCGCTTGGCGCATGCGCTCGAGCACATGCGTGTTAATGTCGCCGGGGCAGTCGCCAAAGTAGGCCGGCACCCGGCCCTTGACCTGCGTGGCAAAGACGGTATGACGCTTCCAGTCCACTTCCTCGACAATCCAGCAGTGTCCGGCGATGGCGATGCGCTCACCGGGCGGGGGCGGATTAACGATCGTGCCCAGCTCGGCCGATTCGCTCCGGACGGTAAACTCCTCGTTTTCCTGGAACACGGCGTAGAACTTAAAGTTGTTGATGATGCGCTCGCCCGCGAGACCCACGATGAGCCCGCCACCTTCGGTGACCTGGATATGGTCGATCTTAATGAGGTGACGTAGCAGCACACGGTAATCGTCTGCCGAGACACGGTGGAAATAGCTGAGCGTGAGCACGCGCTGGGCAAGTTCGGCCGGCGTGAGCTCGCCGGTGCTGGCGAGGGTCGACATAGTCTGGTGATAGAGCAGGCTGTAGGGGAGACGATCGAGCTCGGGTGGCTCGACCCACTTTTCCTTGCGATAGAGTTGTACGAGCGCGATACCCTGCAGGAGCTTCCAGGGAATGGTTTCGGGCATCATCGTGCGCGGCTCGGGCTCTTCCTCGCGCATGACAAACCACATCTCGGGCGGAAGATCGCGACGGCCCGTGCGCCCCATGCGCTGCAAAAAGGAGCTAACGGTAAACGGCGCGTCAATCTGGAAGGCGCGCTCCAGGCGGCCGATATCGATACCGAGCTCCAACGTAGAGGTGGTGACGGTTGTCTGCGTCTGCTCCTCGTCGCGCATGAGCTCCTCGGCCGTCTCGCGTAGCGATGCCGAAAGATTGCCGTGATGGATGAGAAAACGGTCGGGCTCGTGCCGGCTCTCGCAGTAGCTGCGCAGCATGGAGCACACGGCCTCTGCCTCCTCGCGCGAGTTGGCAAAGACCAGGCATTTGCGGCCGCGCGTATGCTCAAAGATATAGCCCATGCCGGGGTCGGCGTTGTCGGGCGCCGTGTCGGTGGGGTTGAGAAGCGCCTGCTCGGTCGCTCGTGGGATGTCGACTTCGCCCTCGGGGGCCGAGGAAGTGCGACGGTCTTTGGGAGCGGCCTTGCCCCGCGCCTGCTCACGACGTTGACGGTGTTCTTCCTGTGTAAGCCGTCCGCTGTGGCACATGTCTTGTCCGGATGCGGGCAGCGCCGCGGGCGCCGCCGTCTCAATACGCTCGCAAGCAAGCACCTCGGCTTCTTGTGGACCTGTGCCTACGAATCCTCGTTGCTGAGCCTGGGGGCCCGAGTTGTAGAAGTGCTCCATGGAGATGCGCCACACGCGGCGCGGTTCCTCAAAGCGGGGGATAACGCAGTCGCGCCCCGTTCCCTGCGAGAGAAAGGCGCCCGTGCGCTCGGGGTCGCCGATGGTGGCCGAAAGGCCAATGCGGCGGGGCTGCACGCCTGCCATGCGCGAGAGGCGCTCGATAAGACAGAGCGTCTGCCCGCCGCGGTCGCCGCGCATGAGCGAATGGACTTCGTCGATAACCACATAGCGCAGGTCGCAAAACATGCGCGGGATCGCCATGTGCTTATGGATCAGGAGCGCCTCGAGCGACTCGGGCGTAATCTGTAGGATGCCGCTCGGTTTTTTGATGAGTTTGGCCTTGTGTGATTGCGAGACATCGCCATGCCAGTGCCAGACGGGGATATCGGCTTCTTCGCACAGGTCGTTGAGGCGGACGAATTGGTCGTTGATGAGCGCCTTGAGGGGGCCAATGTAGAGGCGCCCACGCTTGCGGGCGGGTTCTCCCAAAACTCGGTCAGGATGGGAAAGAAGGCTGCCTCGGTTTTGCCGGAAGCCGTGGATGCCGTCAGGAGCACATTATCTTGCGTGTTAAAGATGGCATCAGCTGCTGCAACCTGGATAGAGCGTAGGCTCTCCCAATCGTGGGAGTAGATGAAGTCTTGGATAAACGGGGCGTAGCGGTCAAAGGCGTTCACGGGGCCTCCTTTCAACATCGAATCTCTCAACGCGGCTGGCAACGGCTTGCTGCATTACTGCTTCAACGTTTGCCCAGATAAAACCTGCCAAAATAAACCTGTCCCTTTTTGGTAGGTTAGATGGTGAACTCGGCGAAGTTGCGGTCGCCGTCTGCGGTGCCGGTGTCGCCTGTTGCGGCCGCCGGCGCCAGCGCGTCGCCGCCGACGCTTTGCAGCAGCTCGGCCACATTTGCATCGGGGTTCTGACACAGGATATCGAGCAGCTCGATAAAGTCACGGATAACCTCACGCGGCGTCAAGTGCGTATCGGCTCCCACGCGGCCGAACTCAATCTTGAGAAAGTCCACCAAGTCGTTTTCGGCAAGCGTGGGCGTCCAGCCAAAGTAGCCGGCATGGATCTGCATGAGTTTTTCGATGAGCACCAGTAGCTCCTCGTAGGTGAGTGGCTGCAGGCGGATGATGGGCGCGAGCATGTCCTTAAGGTCTTCGCGCGCAAAGCGGCCCTGAGCGAGTCGGCTGCGCAGGGCCTCGTAGGAGAACACGCCGCGGCGGCGGTCTTCGATGGAGGTTGGCGTGCCGCCCATGATCATGCCCAGGTACTGCGCCTTGCCCTGGAGCGTGTCGTTGTACATAGTCAGGATCTTCTCGTAGTTGTATTGGCGCGTGATGGCGTTGGGAATCTTATACAGATTCACGAGCTCGTCGATGAGCACCAGCATGCCTTTGTAGCCACTGCAAACCAAAAAGCGCGCAATGAGCTTAACGTAGTCGTACCAGTCGTCATCGCTGATGATGGTCGAGGAGCCCAGCTCGGCGCGTGCCTCGCTCTTGGTGCGGTATTCGCCGCGAATCCATTTGGTCACGCGGCTCATGGTCTCTTCGTCGCCCCCGGATGCGGCCATGCGATAGCGGCGGAGCATACGGGTGAAGTCGAAGCCGTGGACCATCTCCTCGAGCGGGGCCAGTTGGGCATTGACGACCGACTCGTCGACGTCGGCACACGAGGCGACCCAGCGATCCAGAATAAGGTTGAGCGCACCGCCCTCGGGGCGCGTCTTGGTCGATATATTGCGGATGAGCTCGCGGTAGGTGGCAAGGCCCTGTCCCTGACCGCCCTGCAGGCGGCGCTCGGGCGACAGGTCGGCATCAGCGACGACGAATCCCTCGCCCATGGCGTGCGTGCGGATAGTCTGGAGCAAAAAGCTCTTGCCGGCGCCGTAACGACCGACCAGAAAGCGGAAGCTCGCGCCACCGTCGGCGATGAGACTCAGATCGGTGAGCAGGGCGCGGATCTCGACCTCGCGCCCTACGGTGATGTAAGGAAGGCCGATGCGCGGGACCACGCCGCCCTTGAGCGAGTTGAGAATGACGGCAGCGACGCGCTTGGGCACGCGAGGTGCTGCGGATGCGGTATCACTCATGGTCTAGGTATCCTCTCACGTCTGCTTCGTAGTCCTCGATAATCTGCGGCCCTGCTGCGCTAAATTCAATTACGGTGTCGCCCACCAGGTCAAAGAGCGCCTCGTTGATGGTATCGACGAGCATGTCCTCGCTCTGCTCCGATTGCACTACCGCCGATTCCGCCTGTACTGCGTTGTGCTCGAGCAGCGCGCGGAGATAGCGTCTGCGGCGGGCGCGAGTTCGTTTGTGGCGTCAGCGGGCGTAGCAGCTGCGAACGCGGGCGTAGCAGCTGCGAACGCGGGCGTCGGCGCGAGAAGCGGTGCCACGACACCAAACTGTTCGGTGGATATGGTCGGCTCGTCGGACTCGTCCTGCCCTGCAGCCGCCGCGACCGCCTCGACCGTCGCGTCGGCTACGGGCTCGGCTTCCGGTTGCCCTGAGTCCGCTGCCTCGGCTTCTGCGGACGCGCCGTCCTCGCGTTCCTCGTCGATCAAAAGCGCTTCGCGCGTTTGTGCGGCAGCGCTCCGAATGTGCCCCAGCTGGCTCAAATCGATATCGATCTTGACGGGCTGGTGTGCGGCGTCCCACGAAAGCCATGCCACAATCTCGTCATCGATAATCTTGGCCAGATATTTGGGGACCTTTTCTTCCTTAAGGGGATGGGCGGGGTCCAGCGCCAGGCGCAGGCGTTGGTCGCAGGCGCGCATCATTTCACCGAGCTTGCTGCTCTTTTGCCTGCTACCGTGAATCCGCATGCATTCCCAAAAACGTTTTGGCAACGGTAGATATGGATGGGGTCCAGACGGTATTCGCAGTCCTCGTGGCGCTCGGGCGCAAAGAATACGGCCGAGGCAAACATGGTGTAGGGCATGGCCGTCTCCTCCCCAAATAAACTTGCCACGATGCCGGTCTTTCGGTGCGTGTCATAGTAGCGCGCCATGCGGACATACACGGCGCACGCCACGTGGCGCAGATCACGGTGGTGGCTGCGGTCGAGCCGCGAGCTACTTAGGTTGTACGTGGAGAGGGCGTTGATGGCGGCCATGAGTCGCTCCTCGCGCACCTCATCGGGCGGAAGGGGGAGCGTGGGCTCGGAGGTTTTGCGACGCTTAGGGGTCTGGCCGGACGGTGCCGGTACAAGGTCTCGTGCCGCGCGCCGCAGTTCGATAAGGGCGTTATCGAACATGACGGTTTTAGAGTCGCGAAGCAGCTTGGGGTCGAGCCCGTGGAACACGGCGTAATCTTGCAGCCACACGCGCGCAAACCGGTCGATGCCGGGCTCGAAGGCGCGATAGACATCCCAAAAAGCCTTGATCTTGTTAAAACCATCGAGTGGATTATCTACGCCAATGCCGCAGATCAGCTCATAGAGATACAGAAAGGCAAAGGACGTAGACGTTTCCTCGACGGTTCCGCGGCGCACTTGGGCACGCCAGGTAAAGTAGCCGCGCAGTTGCCGGTCGCTCATGGCGTTGTAGGTGGGAAAGTACGACTTAAAGGTGCCGTTGTAGGGACAGTCGTCCTCAAAGCCGGCCATCAGCAGGCCCTGGCGGTAAAAAAGCTCGGCTTCCGAAAGCCAGCGGCCCGCACCGCCCTTGGGGTCATCCTGCCAGCGCGATATCTCGCGCATTTTACGGTACTGGTCGGGGAGGAAATTCTGCATCTGTCGGCCGGTTTTGAGAATCGGCTCGTCTGCGTAGATTTCGTTTGAGAAGCGGGCGGACTGATGGGTCCGGGCCTCGGCCATAATGCGCTCGATGAGCATCTTGATGTCCTGGTCGGCCACCGCCCCTCCTCTCGAACGCAGCTACGGTGACCTCATATCATAGCACAGCATCAAACAGATGTTCGAAATACCGCTGCGTTGATAGATTTAGAACAGGAGGGCGTAGATGACGGCGATGACGACGGAGGGAAGCATATTGGCCGTGCGGAAGGTCTGAGGACGGATGAGGTTGACGCCGACGCAGAAGATGAGCATGGAGCCTACGAGCGAAAGGCTGTTGAGGGCCGCTGCGGTCATGATGGGGGAGAGCGCGCCGGCAAACAACGTAATCGTCCCCTGGAACACGGTGACGGGCAGGGCGGAGAAGATGCAGCCGCGGCCAAGCGAGGCCGTCATGGTGCAGACGATGATGCAGTCCAGTGCGCCCTTGAGGGCAAGCGTTGACCAGTCGCCGAGCAGGCCGTCCTGAATCGATCCCACAATGGCCATGGCGCCGATGCACACGGTGAGTGAAGTCGAGACAAAAGCGTTGGTAAATTCGTTATCGCCCTCACTGCCAGTCTTGCGCTTGAGCCATTCGCCAAGGTTCTCGATGGCGGCCTCCAAGTTGATGGCCTCGCCGATGAGCGAACCGAGCGCAAATGAGACGATGAGCATGGTGGTACCGGTGGTCGCTAGCGCCTTTCCATCGATGATGAGCATCTTTTGCATGGTGCCGCTCAGGCCGATAAACAGGACGCACAGCCCCGATGCTTTCATGAGCGTGTCTTGGATGCGCGGTGTAATGAAGCGGCCGCCCGCTAATCCCAAAAGACCGCCCGCAACTAAAAGCGCAACGTTGATGATTGTTCCCAAGCCCGGCATGAGCCCTCCTGTATTGATGCCAACGTGGCAATCGTGGCAGAACGAAATGCGAGGCACATCGCGACTCATCTAATACGTTATATAAGTGGTATTAGGAATGATGCGCAGCATTTAAGCCTCAGGTGGTTGTCGGGACATAGGGATAGTAGTCAAAGCGCAGTGTCATAAGCCGCTGTGGGGATTCAATAGCCGCGGCGATGATATTGGCATCGCGGGCACGATCAAACCCTTCGAGTTCGATCTGATACGAGACGTCTTGCATAATGTCCAGACGTCGCCAGGCTAGAAGTGTGTCGCCATCGAATTCCAAGGTCTTGCTTCCGTCTGGGGCAACGGCGTATAGACGCAGTTTAGCGGTGGTTGCAGGGTCGACAACCGTGACCTTTTTAATTTCGTTTCGAGTATTCTTGGCGCCCAACAAGGTGAGCAGTGTTGGGGCCACGACCTCGCCCGATGGCAAAAAGACGACTTCGATGGATTCGGGAAATGCGATGATGGCCGACTTGCGGACGGGCTGATTGGCGGCGGCAACTTCGTTGTTTGCAGCATCGATGACCTCCGTGTGGTCGAGGGCGGCAAGCACGCAGCAGTTACCTTCATCGATCTCCTGAGGATCAGCAAGCCCCAGACTGTCCGCGAGCTCGGGATCGTTTGGACCGGTAGCGGGCTCATTCGGCGCTTCGAAAGAAGCTGGGACGCTGTTTGTCGGCGACGGCGTGTCGCCCGCACCTGCTTCTTTGTCCGTGCTCTCTTCTTGTATGGTTGCGTTGATGGGTTCGTCGTTTGAGGGGAGCGTCTTGGCGTCAAGCGCGGAGGGGAGAATTCCGATGGCTCCGGATCCATTCCACTCCATTTCGAGAAGCGCCGGGTCGGCAAGAATGCGTTGCCTGCTTTGCGCGTGGGCATCGATTTCAATAGGGCCTGCCTCTATCCCTCGTGTAAGGCTGAGTGATCCGGCTGGCTTCTCGAAATGAGCGTCTGTGTCTTTGGTGCTGACGGCGTAGAACAGCAGGGACGCTTCTCCCGCCGCGATGGCATCGGTGCCCGCCTTGGTCAGCCGCAACGATGCCGTGAATGAGAGGGTGGGCTGCGTGTCATCTGCATTCGCGGCGGCGCAGCCCAGACATATACCGCCTCCTTTCTCGAAAAACGCACCGTCGAAGGCGACCTTCGCTCCGTTTGCCAAGTCATCGACCGAAGCGATATCGATGCGCAACCCCAAATCGCACGGATCGCCATCTGCATCGAGCACAATCGAGCGCCACGTGCAGACGGCGCACCCCGCCTGGGAGCCGTTTGCCTTGTTCGAACGATTGATATCCACGACTATCGAGCCGTCCGTATTACGACGAAGGCATCCCGAGGTTGAGATTGCGGCCTGTGCGATCGAAAAACGCTTGCACGCAATGGCGCTCGACGGATTTGGTGCGGAGCTTAGGGCTGCTGGTAAGGAATCTGCCATGACGGGAGTCGCCCAAGCGGCGACAGGCGTTCCGGTTGCGAGCGCGCCGCAGAGTGCGACGACGGGCAAAAGGTTCTTCGATGCCATGGGGTCTCCTTAGCTAATTTAGTGCGGCCTGTCCGTGTTTCGTTTCTGGCTGCGTTTGATGTGCAGACCGAGGCCGGCGGTTCCCGCGCCTGCTGCCGTGGCGCCTGCTGCCAAGAGCCATCGTCTGTCGTCTGTCTGTGCCAACGGTTCCTTGCAGTTGCCGCGGTCGAGCTCCGAGAGGTCGACCGTCACTTGCGTGGCGGCCTGCGCCTGTTCTTGCTGGGCAAAGGCCACGGCTGGCCCAAACGCTAGGATACTGACGGCGGCGGCCAGGGCGACGGCCTTATGCCGTGTGCGCACCGGGCTCGACCGTCCAGGTGATCGTTGCAACCTGATCGCCTTCGCCGGTTACGCGGAAGATGTCGCGCGTGACGCGGGCGACGTTTCCGCTTGTCTTGAGCTTAATTTTGTCCGTGCCGCCGGCAATGCCTGGTAGCCCATGTCGAAGGCTGCATTCTTGGAAAGATCGAGGCCCGTCTCCTGCATTGCGGCGCTGGCGTTCTGGAGTGCACCGTCGGGGCCGACCTTAAAGTCGATGGAATTCTGCGCGGTTCCGGCCTTGGCGTCGGCGGCAATGGTCCAGGTGTTCATGGCGTCGATCTTCATGTTGGTGACATGGATGCCGTAGGCCGAATGATTGTCGATGGTGGTCGCGTCTTCTGAGGGGCCCTGAAGCGTGCCGTCGGCCTTGGCGACGAAGGGAATAACCGTCGGAACTTTGAACTCCACGTTGTCGATCTCGGTCCTGACCATTACTTTCGTGGTTCCAACGCGCCCGGCTGCCAGAGCTGGCGTCGGGGCGGCGCCCATTGCGAGCGCGAGCGCGAGCCCTGCGCCCACGACGAGCGCTCTGGCTCCGTTCATGTTCCTGGTGATGTCCATGGTCGTTCCTTTCTATTCGCCGCGGGCCGTCCCCGCGATGATTGGACGAATGCTGGTGAATTGCGTGCGGTGCCGCGTCGGCCGAAAAAGCTAGTTCTCGGCTTGCTCAACCCGTACCTTGACACGTGTCGGATTGCCGTGGCTGTCGAGGGTCTTGGCATCGAGTGCCTGGATCTCGATGTATGCCTCGCCTTCTTTGATGTCGCCGGCGGGGCACGTCTCGATTGTCTTGCCGGTCTCGACCACACCGGATTCGTACATGGTCTCGTCGTTTTGGATGACGCGGAATCGCTGGGGAAATTTATTGTCTTGGACGTTTTGCACGTTGACGCGCAGCTTGCCGTCCTCCTGTAGCTGAGCGACCGGCGCGACCGAAATCGTCATCATGTTGTCGCGGACGATGGCATCGAGCTCATCTTGGATTTCTTGTCGCGATTTGCCTCTGCCGTCGTGACTGAGGTGCCCGCTTCGGGCACGGGCTGCGACTGCCAGGCGTATAGCCCTACGGCGATGAGGGCGCAGACGATAGCCAGGCAGACAACGACGAGTTTCTTGCGACGCCCCAGTCCTGCGAGGCGGGGCGGCTTCTTCGCACTCATGCGGCGTCCTTGGTGGTGTAGACACGTGCGAACGTGGACGGGTCCGCTCCAAAGAGCATGTGAAGCATCAGGCGGCGCGAGTAGATGAGCTCGTCAAAGTCGTGAGGGAGCTCGATGTCGTGGATACGCGCGATGTGGTGGGCGAGCGCCGAGAACGACTCGGGGTCGCAGATAACATCGGTGGTGACGTGGTAGACCGCCGTATCGGGGAACGCCTCTTCGTCGAAAGGCAGGAGATAGGGATCGTCGTCGACCTCGATGGCGACGCCGTACTGGGGCCAGTAATATGCCATGGGAACCTCCCTGCTTCTGGGGCCAAAACTTCTATCGGTTTTGGTTGTCGACGCCGACCGTATCAGCCGCTACTTGACCAATTTCTGACCAAATGCTTGACGGATTGACATCTCCGCAGGTAAAAGGTGGAAAAAATTACTTCAACTTTTTTCGAGCGACAATCGAGCGGTCGGCGACGGCGGGGCGATATGTGTCAAAAGCATCGTCTGCCGAGGAAGCCTTGCCGTTCGCCGAATTGCACAAACGTAAAAATCGCCAATTATGGAGACGGTCTCGAACACGTCGACGAAACGATGCGGTAACATCTCCCTGCAAACACTGTAGTTAGCTAAAGGGGGAGTTCGCGTGTCTGCAACCATTAAACCCTTCACCGATGAGTTCGAAGAGTATGGCCGCGATGAATCTCGTGCATCGGGCGAAGCATCGAGCATCTCGTTTCCGACAACGGAAGACGAGGTCCGTGCCATTTTGGAAACGCTCCATGCCGAGCGTGTCCCGGTAACGGTTCAGGGCGCCCGAACCGGCCTTGCCGCCGGTGCCGTGCCCCACGGTGGGCATATCCTCAATACTTCCCGTATGAATCGCTACTTGGGCCTTCGCCGCGATGAACAAGGCCAATTTCTGCTGCGCGTGGAGCCGGGCGTTGTGCTCTCGGAGCTGCGTAAGCAGCTGAGCAAGAAGGTACTGCCGACCGCTGGTTGGGACCAGGCATCGCTTGAGGCCTACGAGGAGTTCCAAGAGTCCCCCGAGCAGTTCTTTCCCACCGATCCCACCGAGGCATCTGCCTGTCTGGGTGGCATGGCGGCATGCAACGCCTCCGGCGCCCGCAGCTACGCTTACGGCCCCATGCGCCCGCATATCACGGGACTCCACGTCGCGCTGGCTGATGGCGATTTGCTTGAGCTTCAGCGCGGCGAGGCTTTTGCCCAGGGCCGCCACCTGTCGCTCGTGACGGCAGAGGGCCGTACGCTCGAGCTCGATCTTCCCGGCTATACCATGCCCGAGACAAAAAATGCCTCAGGCTATTTCGTTGCGGACGATATGGACGCCATCGACCTCTTTATCGGCGCGTGCGGCACGCTCGGCGTTATCACCGAGCTCGAGATTGCCCTCAGGCGGCGCCTGCGGTCGTTTGGGGTGTGAGTTGCTTTTTCGATAGCGAGGACAAGGCGGT
>JAQEDJ010000031.1 GCA_027669525.1 Coriobacteriaceae bacterium AM48-5
CCGACCCCGCGCCCATGTCGGAACCGGAGCCCGAGCCTGCGCCTGAGCCCGACCCCGCGCCAAGCTCCGACGAGGACCCGCAGGACGAGTAACCCTGCCACCTGCCATTTGGGGACGGGGTAGAAACGGTAGAAATAGCGCTTGACAAATAAGCGGGGGCGGACGTGCCGAAGCGTCCGCCCCCGCTTTGATATCGCGATGCGGCTATGACTGCGAGATGGTCGTGGATCGACTACTCGTCGTGCTTCTCCTCGCGGCGAGCGGCGGCACGTGCATCATGGATGCCCTTGATGGCGGTATGGCGCGCCGTGCGGGCATCATGGATAGCATCGCGAGCCTCGGCGGACGTGGCTTGGCAGAGCGCAACTTGGCGGCCAAGTCGGGGTTGGTTTCGGCGACCGCGGTGATCGCGGGGCCGTCGAGCTCCTCTTGGGTGGGCTCGGCCAAAAAGTCGATGGCATACTGGGCGGCCACCATGGAGCCCTTTGCCAGCACAGTCTCGTCGATCTTGTAGAAGCAGGAATGTTGGGCGTACGTGGCGCCAATCTTGGGGTTGCGCGTACCTACAAAGGCGAGCACGCCCGGTACGCGGCGCAGGTACTCCGAAAAATCCTCGCCCGAAAGCGTGCCACGGTAATGGCCTTGACCGGTGGGGCCCAAGCACTTGATTACGGCCTGACGGCAGCGCTCGCTCGAGGCGGCGTCGTTTTCGACCTTGTAGTTGGCGATGGTGTAGTCGGTGAGCTCTGCCTCGGCGCCCAAGGCGGCCGCGGTATGCTCCACGATGCGGCGCATGAGCTCCGGCATTTCCTCGTGGGTCGAATCTCCGTAGGTGCGCACTGTGCCGGCGAGGTAGGCCGTGCCGGCGATAACGTTGCGCGCGGTGCCGCCGTGCAGCTCGCCGACGGTGATGACAGCCGGCTCGTAGGGGCTGATCTCGCGCGAAACGATGGTCTGCAGAGCGTTGACGATCTCGGCGGCAACCATGACGGCGTCGTGGCCGCGTTGGGGCATGGCGCCATGGCACGAGGTGCCGCGGACATCAATGCGGAACCAGTCGGTATTGGCCATGCGCGGACCGGGCTCGCAGCTTACGGTGCCGGCGTCAACCTCGCTCCAGATATGCGCGGCGTAGGCACCATCGACGCCGTCGAGCACGCCCGTGCCGATCATGAGCTTGGCGCCCTGGCCGTTTTCCTCGCTGGGCTGGAAGACGATGCGGACTTCGCCGTGGATGTCGTCGGTCATATGGCGCAGGATTTGCAGCGTGCCGAGCATCATGGCGATATGGCAGTCGTGGCCGCAGGCGTGCATGCAGCCCTCGTTGACGCTGGCGAACTCTTCGCCGGTCTGCTCGGTGACGGGCAGGGCGTCGATGTCGGCGCGCAGCAGGATGCGGCGGCGTGGCGTGCCGTCCTCGCGATAGGCGTCGGGCGCGGTGCCGCGAAGGGTTGCCACAAGGCCCGTCTTAAGGGGACGCTCGTAGGGGATATTCATGGCGTCGAGCTGGTTGGCGATGTCAGAAGTCGTGCGCTCCTCGGCAAGGCTCAGCTCCGGGTGCTTATGGAAGTGGCGGCGCTGCTTGATGATATAGGGTTCAAACTCGGTAGCGATATCTTTGATGGCTGCGGTGACGTCGTCAGCCGCACGAGCCTCGGTCGCCGCCATAATCTGCTGTGCCTTGGTCTTCGTCATGGTCGATTTGCTCCTTGCTGGGTTGATCGCAAAATCGTACAGGCTCTCTCCAGTATGCCACCTGCCGCTAGGGCTGGTAAAGTTGCCGTTTGCCGCTTGGGGTTTTGTTACAAGGGCGGGGGAGTACACTCGGGGGTGTTGAATTTCCTGCCAGAGATGGGGATGCCCATGCAACATATCGATCGGATTATCCGCTCCAAGAACGTCTTTACCGCGCAAGACGGCATCGATACCGCCCGCGAGCTGGCGATTGCCATCGCAGGCGACCGTATCGTCGCAGTCGGTGCGCCCGATGACGTGATTGCCGCCGCGCCTGCCGCCACGCCGGTTATCGACTACGGCGAGCAGTTTGTCTGCCCAGGTTTCCATGACGCTCATCTGCACTTCTTCCATACCTCGGTCGGCTCCTCGCCGTACATGCTCATGGATATGGGCACGTCCGAGGCGGCGCTGGTGCAACACGCGCTCGAGTTTTCCCAGGACCTGCCCGATGACGCTTGGGTTGTGACGCAGGCTGGCGCGACTACCGTTGGGACCCGCCCGAGCATCCTACCAAGGCGTCGCTCGATGCGGCATTCCCCGATCGCCCCTGCGTTATGTATTCGGGCGACGGCCATTCGCTGTGGCTCAACAGCCGCGCACTCGAGGCGCTCGGCGTCACGCGCGACAGCGAGCCGCCAGCGGGCGGTGGCTACGACAAGGACGCAAGCGGCGAGCTCACGGGCATTGCTCACGAGGCGGCTGCCATGCAGCTGCTACCGCGCTGCCTTGAGTGGCTGGGCGAGGACCGCATCGCAAGCGCTTACGCCGATCAAATGAGGCGGATGGCCGAGCAGGGCATCACCTCGATATGCGATATGTCGCTCATGCCCATGCCGGGCTGCGACTTTATCCGCGACGATGTCTACGACAAACTGCAGGCAGCCGGCAAGCTGGGCATCCGCGCCCATTTGTTTCCCACGCTGCTGGATGACCAATCGCGCTTGGAAGAGCTACAGACCCGCTACGCGAACAACGCGCTGCTCTCGGCGCCAGGCTTTAAGCAGTTCTTCGACGGCGTGTCGAGCGAACACACGGCATATCTCACCGAGCCCTATACCAATCCGCGCTTCCCGGGCGACCAGGGCCGTCTGACAGTTCCTGCCGAGCGCATGCGTAAGCTGGTTCTGGCGGCCGCGGAGCGCGGCCACACTGTGCGTATCCACGTCATCGGCGACGGTGCCATCCATGCCGCACTCGATATCTTTGAGGAGGCGGCGGAGCTCTACGGCCTGCCCCAGCACGGCCATAACACACTCGAGCATCTGGAGAACCTCCTGCCCCAGGACATCGATCGCCTGCGCAAGCTCAACGTGGTCGCCTCGAGCCAGCCCTGCCACATCACGCTCGATCCGGGTGGCCCAGAGCGCGACCTTGGCCTGGAGCGAAGCCGAATCATGTGGCCGTTCGCAACCTATAAGCAGCGCGGCATCCGCCAAGCCTTCGGAACTGACAGCCCTATCACGCCCGTTACCAGCATGAACGTGCTCTACACGGCCATCACGCGCCAGGACCCCAAAAGCCACTGGCCCGAGGGCGGCTGGTTGCCGAGCGAGCGCATCGATGCGGCAACGGCTCTGCGCAACTACACTCTGGGCAGCGCCTATGCAGCGGGCGACGAGCAAAACCTCGGCAGCCTGGAACCCGGTAAATACGCCGACCTGGTAGTCTTGGACCAAAACCCACTCACCATCGACCCCCAAGAACTCCAAGCCACCAAAGTCCAAGCCACCTACCTAGCCGGCAACCTGATCTACGAGCGCTAAGTATTCATGTCTTACCGTTAAACGCGGCTCGGGCAGCTTATTTTGGGATGGCGCTCGAGCCGCGTTTGCGTTTCGGTGAGGATCCGCCATGTGCGTCCCTGCTCTGTTGGATTTGGGCGCGGGGTTGAGGTGCTGCTCCGTGCGTTCAATTTGGACATCAGCAGTGAAACCTCATGGTGTTTTGCATACTTCCAGTTGCAGATTGCATAAAAAAGCTGAGATGTTCTTTCCGGTCCTGATGTACCCCCGCCTGGGCCGTGCAAAAAACGGAGTATTCAGCACCGCGAGCTCTGCCGGTGCCGCTGCGGCTGAGTAACGTTACGGAGATTGACGTCATTTTGGGCTCCGGTACGGCGCGAAGTACGCCCATTTGTCCCAACGGGGTCTGCCCACCGACCAAAACCGCCCGCTGAAGGCGTTCTTGGGACCAATAAGGTATGTCCGGCGCGTATGCAGCCGTCCTGGCTTGCTGAATACTCCCAAAAATGCACGGTGCTCCCCAGGGGACCCGTGCGCGCAGCGAAGACCATGCCCACATTCCTATCCGCATCGCCATTTTGCTGCACTGACTTTTCTGAATGCCGGGCCCGAATTAGTTAACCTGCCTCCCGTGTGGCTCCGGAGGGGCGGGGCATAAGGTTTATCGCGAGTTCCGCACGAGCCGAAGGCCACTTAATGTGGCCTCCGTGCGAGCAGGACTGCCCGAGCAGGAAACCTTATGCCCCGCCCCTCCGGAGCCACACGGGAGGCATCGCTAAGTTATCCCCCGGCATTCAGAAAATCTAAGTGCCAAAAAATAAGATTTTTTGACTCCGTGTTGTATAACCCGCCATTCGTGGGTACCATTCAACGCGTACGCAAACAAAAAGGGTTAATTCGCGTGGCATAACCACGCGGCCCAAAAAGGAGGAGACAAGCATGTCGTCTTTGAAGCCGCTTGCAGATCGTGTTCTGGTCAAGCCCGACGAGGCCGAGCAGAAGACCGCTTCTGGTCTGTATATCGCCAGCAACGCTCAGGAGAAGCCGCAGCGCGGCACCATCGTTGCCGTTGGCGCCGGCAAGGTCAACGACAAGGGTGAGCGCATCCCCATGGACGTCAAGGTCGGTGACGTTGTCATCTACGGTAAGTTCGGTGGCAACGAGGTCAAGGTCGACGGCGAGAAGTATCTGCTGATGCGCGCCGACGACATCTACGCCGTCGTCGAGGCCTAGTCTCGTCAGAATCTCTGATTCGTCTTTGAACGCGCCCGCCGCATAGGACTCGGAAGCGGCGACGCGAGTCACATTTCTTTTGGAGGATTACCTACCATGGCAAAGAACATTACGTTCAACACCGATGCCCGCGCCAAGCTCGCCAAGGGCGTCAACACTCTGGCCGACGCCGTTACCGTCACCATGGGCCCCAAGGGCCGTTACGTCGCTCTGCAGCGCACGTTCGGTGCCCCGACCATCACCAACGACGGCGTTTCCGTCGCTAAGGAGATCGAGCTCGAGGACAACATCGAGAACATGGGCGCTCAGCTGGTGAAGGAGGTCGCCACCAAGACCAACGACACCGTGGGTGACGGCACCACCACCGCAACCCTGCTCGCTCAGGCTATCGTCAACGACGGTCTGCGCAACGTCGCCGCTGGCGCCAACCCGCTGGCCATCCGTCGCGGCATCGACAAGGCCGTCAACGCCGCCGTCGCCGAGATGAAGAAGCAGGCCAAGCCGGTCGAGACCAAGGAGCAGATCGCTTCCGTCGGCACCATCTCCGCTGGTGACCCCGAGGTCGGCGAGAAGATCGCCGAGGCCATGGAGGTCGTGGGCAAGGACGGCGTCATCACCGTCGAGGATTCCCAGACGTTCGACATCACCATCGACACCGTCGAGGGCATGCAGTTCGACAAGGGCTATGTCTCCGCTTATTTCGTCACGGACAACGACCGCATGGAGGCCGTGATGAAGGATCCGTACATCCTCATCACCGACCAGAAGATCTCCAGCGTTCAGGACATCATGCCTGTTCTCGAGGCTGTCCAGCGCGCCGGCCGTGGCCTGCTCATCATCGCTGAGGACATCGACGGCGAGGCTCTGCCGACCCTGGTCCTCAACAAGATTCGTGGCGCTCTCAACGTCTGCGCCGTCAAGGCCCCGGGCTACGGCGATCGCCGCAAGCGCATCCTGGAGGACATCGCCGTCCTCACCGGTGGCCAGGCCGCTCTGGACGAGCTGGGCGTGAAGGTCGCTGACATCACCGCCGATATGCTCGGTACCGCTAAGTCCGTCACTATCTCCAAGGACAACACCGTCGTCGTCGGCGGCGCTGGCTCCAAGGAGGCCATCGACGCCCGCATCGCTCAGATCAAGGGCGAGATGGAGAACACCACCTCTGACTTCGACCGTGAGAAGCTCCAGGAGCGCCTGGCCAAGCTCTCCGGTGGCGTTGCCGTCATCAAGGTCGGCGCTGCTACCGAGTCCGAGCTCAAGGAGATCAAGCACCGCGTCGAGGATGCCCTGCAGGCTACCCGCGCTGCTGTCGAGGAGGGCATTGTCGCCGGTGGCGGCGTCGCCTTCATGGACGCTGCTCCTGCGCTCGATGCTGTCGAGATCGACGACCCCGAGGAGAAGATTGGCGTCGACATCGTCAAGAAGGCTCTGACCGCTCCGGTCGCCACCATCGCCAAGAACGCTGGCTTTGAGGGCGCTGTCGTGGTCGACAAGGTTGCCGAGCTGCCCGCCGGCCAGGGTCTCAACTCTGCCAACGGCGAGTGGGGCGACATGATCGAGATGGGCGTCCTCGACCCCGTCAAGGTCAGCCGTGTCACCCTGCAGAACGCTGCTTCTGTCGCCAGCCTGATTCTCATCACCGAGGCCACCGTCTCCGATGTGCCCAAGAACACTCAGCTTGAGGACGCTATCGCTGCTGCCACCGCTGGTCAGCAGGGCGGCGGTATGTACTAAGGCCGACAAGGTCTAGAACTCCCACCGGGGATCCGGGGGCGTGACGGGGGTTTCTCTCCGGAACGTCCTCGGCTAAATTGGGACCCCTTGTCCTGCTCCTTTGGAGCCGCGGACAAGGGGTCCTTTTTGTGTTGATGTCTTTATTTAATGAGGCGCTTTCCGCTTTGTTTGAATGGTGATGTAAGAGGAAAGACGCCGAGGAATCAGAGCAGCCCTCTTGCTCGCTCGTCGTATATTTTATTGAGCTCCGATTGCACGTACTCTTCTTTGAGCTTGGCAATGAAACGCACGTCCGAGAATAGTCGGTAGATGAGTATCGCTGCGCCTCCGAGGTCGAGGCACTTGGGATTCTCTTTGATTAACGCCCGTATGACGCTGCTTGAAGTTGCGATGGTATCGGACAGGAGGATGATTTTCTTGGTACGTGCTTGGAACATCTCGGTGCAGTAATCTGAACCGTCGTCCTTGAATATCAACGAGCACCCGTGAAGTGCCGCTATCAACCAGTTGATAAGAGCGGCCATGCCTGCCTGCGCGCCGACCTTCAGCACATCGCCGGTGCTGACGTATTTGGTAAGCGCCTCGGTATGTGTTTTGTCGAGGATGAGATTGGCGAATGGAATCTGTATCCCGCACGGCGTGTACAGGTCTGTGCCGATGTGGATCAGCTGCTTGATTAGAGCAGCCGCGGCGGCATCTGGCTCGCTCACGACGCGTCTTCCCGCCGCAACCAGCATCTCTACAGTCCCAGCGGCGCCCCAATCTGCGGATTTTTCCCAAAGGCGTCATAGGAGACCGAGTAGGTTGCGGGAATTCGTGCACCAATACCAAAAACATTGGTGTCTTTAACGCAGGTGATGCTGTTGGTCATGATGTTAGATGTTCCGAACACGAGACCGAGCACTGGGTCGTGGCCGAGGGTCGCGAACCGGTGGTTTGCGCCCTTGAAGAGTCCGACGTTTTCTGTCTCGTAGCGTGTCGCGTCGTAGGGCACTCCACGTGAATTAAGAATATGATGTTTTGAGGCGAACAGATGGTTCGATTCCCGTGGCATCCTGTCATCGAAACCAGAGAAGACACGACTTTGGAAGTCGTGCAGAGCATGTTCTTTTACGTTGCCCGCTCCGGCACACTCGACCTCCGTCAGTGAGTTGATGATAAGAATGCGGCGACTTGGAGCATGGTTGCGGCTACGACGAAGGCCGCGTCGGCATCCTGCAGTCGCGTCCGCTCCTTGAACTCCCGGTCGATGTGCTGAAGGTTCTCGCCATACTCGCGGACGGACTTTTCGACTGCCTGCTCGGCCCGGCTCTCGTCAACGGCCATGCATGCCACCCTCGCCGCCATATAGTCGGCAAAGAGCCTGCAGGCATGCTCCTCTTCTTCTGTTACCTGACCGTCTGCCGCCGCGGCGACTTGCAACTGCTCGGCTATGGAGTCCAGCGACACGATGCTAACGTTGTCCAAACAGTCCTTGACTTGGTCGAAGGACAAACCCTCGTCATCCGCGATAACCTGCACCTTCGTCTTGACGTTATTTGGGAGGCCGCCGTCCAGCTTGAGGTAATCGAGACCATCCTCGAGCCACTTCTGCTCCTCTTGGGAGAAGTCACCGTCGCAGCGCATCAGGAAGCAGAGCGTTGCCACATATGCGTAGATGAAATTGTGTCGCTTCTCTCCCGCAAGGTAGGCGCCCTGCTTGATTCCGTCACGGAAACCTTTGATGCGTGCCCTGCGGAGTCGCGCGGAGAATGAGTTCTCCTTGATGGCATTGATCCCGCCCTCCACGGTCGACGCCGCGTCGGACGCAAGGGACGATGCTCCTTGGGCCAGATTTACGGCGGCACCGATGGCAATTCCGCCTACCGTGTTCGCGGCCCTGTAATCGTTTTGCCTGCATCGGACGACGCAATTTGCTCGCCGGCACTCGACATGCCTTCCGCAACCGAGCACATGGCGCTGCCGATGGCCTCGGATGCCGAGGTGGCCGTGTCGACGATAACGTTTCCCGCGCCTTCAGCTGCATTCGTGGCGCCTTTGGCGGCGGACTCGATGGCCGCCGATGCGTCTTTTGCCATCTCACCGGCGGCTTGGGCGGCTTGGGATAGAGCCCTCCCGAGATCAAGTTTTGCTGCCAATTTGTTCTCCTGACATACGCGGGTTGCGCAGTGACCTCCTTCATACTACTGCGCGGTGCGGAGCATTGGGTACGTCGGTGGATTGATGATTGCGGAAAATGGGATACTGCATCTTCATCCCGCTTCCGTTTCCCCCGCCATAGATTACCCTTGGCATACTTGCGCGAAAGCCTACTGGTGCTACACTTGCAATTGCTGTTTCAGGGCGGGGTGAAATTCCCTACTGGCGGTAAATCGGGCGGCGCCAAAGGGGTGTCGTGGCGTAGGTGAGATGCCTGTGACCGAGCCGATGAGTCCGCGACCCGTGCGTGTGTTGGTTCGCATGCCGGCTGAACTGGTGAGATCCCAGTACCAACGGTTAGAGTCCGGATGAAAGAGGCAGGTGATCTTATGTCTGAACAGTCGCAGCATATCCATTTTGAGAACACGAATAGGTGGAGCACCAAACAGCTCGTTACCATGGCGCTGATGTGCGCCCTGGGCGCCCTGTTTATGTACGTGCAGCTGCCCATCCTTCCTTCGGCGCCGTTTTTGACCTATGACCCGTCGCTGGTGTCGGCGATGGTGTGCGGGTTTGCGTATGGTCCCGGCGCCGGTACCGCTGTTGCCGCTATGGCTATCGTTATCCATGCGCTCACCACGGGTGACTGGGTCGGCGCGCTTATGAACTTGGTTGCCACGCTGGGCTACATTCTGCCCGCGGCTATCGTCTACCAGAAGATGCACACCTATAAGGGTGCCGTGATTGGCCTGGTGCTCGGCGTCATTGCCGCTACGGCGCTGTCTATGGTCGCAAACCTTACCATTGGCGTTTGGTTCTGGTATGGCTCGGTCGATGCGATCGCCCCACTCATGATTCCTGCCGTGCTGCCGTTCAACCTTATCAAGACCGTGCTTAACTCGGTGTTGACGCTGGCGGTGTATAAAGCAGTCTCCAACCTCATCACGCCTAAAAAGGACCAGGTCAAAGGCCGCGCATGATTGAGTGTCGGGGCGTTTCCTTTAGCTATGACGGTGCCGTACCGGCGCTCGACGGCGTCGATCTGAACATCGAGGACGGTGAGTTTTTCTGCATCCTCGGTGGCAATGGGTCGGGCAAGTCGACGTTTGCCAAGCATCTGAATGCGCTGTTGCAACCCGATGCGGGCACGGTACGCATCAACGGCATGGATGCGTCCGACCCCGAGCTGGTCTACGACATTCGTTCGACCGCGGGCATGGTATTCCAGAATCCCGACGACCAGCTGGTGGCAACGCTTGTCGAAGATGACGTTGCGTTCGGTCCCGAAAACCTTGGCGTGCCATCGGCGCAAATTGCGCAGCGCGTACGCGAGGCGCTGAAGGGTGTGGGCCTGGTGGGCTTTGAGCGCCACGAGACCCATGCGCTTTCGGGCGGCCAAAAGCAGCGCGTGGCGCTTGCCGGCGTGCTCGCCATGGAACCGCGCGTGCTCATATTGGACGAGGCTTCCTCGATGCTCGATCCGCGTGGACGCAAGGGCCTCATGAAGGCTTGCCGCGCGTTGCACGCTCGCGGCATGACCATCGTGATGATTACGCACTTTATGGAAGAGGCCGCCGAGGCCGATCGTGTCGCGGTGTTTCGGGCGGGGCGCGTTGCCATGCTCGGTACGCCCGAGGAAATCTTGACGCGGGCGGACGAACTTGCGCAGCTCAACTTGGATATGCCGGCGTCGTGCTGTCTAGGTAGGTACTTCGTGAGAAGGGCGTACCCGTTTGCGCACAGGTGCGTGAGGCGGATATGGTCGCCGAGATTGCGCAGGCTTATGCCGAGCGAAGTGGAGCAGGCATCGCGGGGCAGTCTTCCGTATCCCAGTTGGAAATCGCTGACGGCACTGTTTCGGCAGACAACGAGGACAACGCGTCGGAGCCCATCATCGAGCTATCCCATGTTTCGTACAGTTATTCGCTCAGTCCGCGCAAGCGCCGCCGCTGGCATAAGCGCTCGGTCACTGCGGGCAAATCGAGCAAACAGGCTCTCTGGGGAAACGACCCCAGCAGCCCGTGGGCGCTGCGCGATGTATCGTTGACGGTGCGTCGCGGCGAGTTCCTGGGGCTAGCAGGCCATACCGGCTCGGGTAAATCGACGCTGGTTCAGCATCTCAACGGGCTGATCCGTCCGCAGGAGGGAAGCATTTGCGCGCTGGGGCTCGACCTATCAAACAAGAAAGACGCCGCTGCGGTTAAGGCCAAGGTCGGCGTGGTGTTTCAGTATCCAGAGCGTCAGCTATTTGCCGAAACCGTGGCGCAGGACGTGGCGTTTGGTCCGCACAACCTTGGCTTGCCGCAAGATGAAGTCGACCGTCGTGTCGAGTCATCGCTCTCGCGCGTGGGCCTCGACCTTACCACGGTCGGCGACAAGAGTCCCTTTGAGCTTTCGGGCGGTCAGCAACGGCGTGTGGCATTCGCCGGCGTGCTCGCCATGGAGCCCGAAGTCCTGGCGCTCGATGAACCCATGGCGGGGCTCGATCCGGCTGCGCGCAGGGATTTCCTTGAGCTTATCGATCGACTTCACCGCGATGGTCTGACCGTTGTCATGGTTTCGCACAGCATGGATGACCTAGCCAATTGCTGCGACCGTATCGTCGTAATGAACGAAGGCGCGGTGTTTGCCGAGGGAACCCCCGCGCAGGTGTTTGCGCATGCCGATGAGCTCAAGTCGATCGGCTTGGGCGTACCTGCTGCTCAGCGCATGGCGTTGGCGCTCGCGGAAGCGGGCGTGCCGCTGCGTCGCGGCGGGCTCTATACGGTTGAGTCGTTGGCCGACGAGTTGGCAGATTTGCTGATCGGTCGCTCGGACGGTCCTTCTAACGTCGCGGACATTGCTAAATCCAAGACGGTCGCGCGAGAGGAGGGCTGCTGATGGAGGCGTTTTCGTTTGGCAGCTACTATCCCGGCGATAGCGCAATCCACCGTCTGGATCCGCGAACCAAGTTGCTCTTGGGCTTTTTGTTTCTGATCACGACGCTCACGGTCAGCAGCTTCCGCGGACTGGTCCCGGTCGCAATCTTCGTTGTCCTGATCTATACCGTGTCCCGGGTGCCGGCTCGTCGCGTCCTGTCATCGATGGCGCCGCTGCTGGCGATCGTCGCGGTGGTCGCGGTGCTCAACTTGTTTACCGATCAGAGTGGGCGCATCCTGTGGCAGCTCGGCTTTTTGCAGATAAGCGAGGGCTCGCTGCATTCCGCCGCCTTTATGACGTGCCGTCTGACCCTGATGATGGCCGGTATGAGCGCTATTACGCTCACCACACCGACGCTCGACCTCACCGCGGGCTTTGAGCGTCTGCTCGCACCGTTTGCGCGTGTGGGACTTCCTGCGCACGAGCTCGGCATGATCATGGGTATCGCGCTGCGCTTTATGCCGCAGTTTGCCACCGAGATGAAGCAGACGGCCGATGCGCAGACGAGCCGCGGCGCGCGCGTGACGGGAGGCCCGCTCGGCGGCGTGCGTATGCTCGGCAGTGTGGCGATTCCGCTGTTCACCGGCGTATTCCGTCATGCCGAGACATTGTCTGCCGCCATGGATGCCCGTTGCTATCATGGCGAGCAGGGCCGCACACGTCTGCATGCGCTTGCATTTGGCCGCGGCGATGCGTTGGCGGCGGTGGTGACGGCGTTGCTGCTCATCTGCGTCATCGTCATCAATCTTCAACTTGTTTAGGCGCGATTCGAGCGCAAGAAAGGGGTCCCTATGACCGACAACGACCGCACGGCTCAGCTTGAGCGCGCCTGTTCGTATCTCAGGCGCATTCCGGCGTGGTATCTGGCCACGACCGATACGAGCGACGGGCATCAGCCCCGCGTGAGGCCGTTCTCGTTTGCCATGGTCGATGATGGCAAGCTGTGGTTTTGCACGTCGCGCGACAAGGACGTGTGGGCGGAGTTGAGCGCGAATCCCAAGTTTGAGGTATCGGGCTGGAAGCCGGGGGAGTGCTGGATCGTGTTGACCGGTGAGGCCGCGCTCGAGGATGATGCAGTCGTGAGCGACAAGGTGCGTCAGGCGGGCTTTGGGCACATGGTGGGCATTGGCGAGCAACACGATAGCGCCAACGACGGCCGCCTTGCATTCTTCTCGGTCCGAAACATCGCCGCGCGATTCTGCGATATTGACGGCAGCGAAGAGCGCCTCGAGCTCTAATTTCCCAAATTGACTACCCATTGCAAAAAGACTGGTCAGGCGACAGGAGGAAACGTGGACGGATTGAATACGGTGCTGGAGTATCTGACGTCGGTGCCTGCGTGGTATCTGGCGACGAGCGTGGACGGGCAGCCACATGTGCGTCCGTTTTCGTTTGCTCAGATTCAGGACGGCAAGCTGTGGTTTGTAACGGCGCGCACCAAGGATGTGTGGCAGGAGCTGCTGCAAAATCAACGCTTTGAGGCCACGAGTTGGTGGCCGGGCCATGGCTGGCTCATCTTGCGCGGGCATGCCGGCTTGGATGACCAGGCCGCTCCCGATATGCGCGAGGCAGGATGGAAACATCTTGAGCGCTTGAGCGAGCACTATGAGGGGCCTAACGACCCCACGCTCGTCTTCTTTAGCGTGGAGGAACCCGAGGCCTTTATCTGCAACCATGACGAATGGGTGCCGGTCGAGCTCTAAACGAGTCTCTCAGCAGCTTCGACAATTCAAATTCTCGCATGTACGGGCCCCACATTGCAACGTCACCGTAAGGCGCACTGGGTAATATGGGGTCCGCATTTATTTGTCAATTCCTTCAAGCGAATGTGTCGGGAATGTTTCAATGCATGAATATGCAAGCCATTTACGTATTCATGCATCTTTTGGTGCTAAAGTTTCAACCCACTTCATAACGACCGCTGCGAAATGCGCATCGGTGCATAAATCGCAGACAAGGAGTCTGATATGTCTTTGAAGGTTGGAATCGTCGGCGCGGCTGGATATGCCGGAGCCGAGCTCATTCGCCTCGTGCTCGGTCATCCCGAGTTTGAACTTGTTGCCATTACGTCCAACGCCGATGCCGGCCAGCCGCTGTCTGCGGTGTATCCGAGCTTTGCTGGCGTGAGCGACCTGGTCTTCACGACGCATGACGCCCCCGAGCTTAAGAGCTGCGATGCGGTTTTTCTTGCCGTGCCGCACACGGCTGCCATGGCACAGGTGCCCGCGCTGCTTGCCGCGGGCGTTTCCTGTTTCGATCTTTCGGCCGACTACCGCCTGAACGACGCGTCCGTCTTTGAGACGTGGTATGCCGCCGAGCATACGAGCCCCGAGCTGCTCAAGACACGTGCCTTCGGTCTGCCCGAGCTGTTCTGCCAGGACTTGGAGACCGCCACATCCGACCATGCCGACGGCAAGCCCGTACTGGTCGCCTGCGCCGGTTGCTATCCCACCGCAACGAGCCTTGCCGCCGCGCCTGCCGTGCGCGCCGGCTGGGTTGCCCAGAGCGGCCCCGTCATCGTTGACGCTATCAGCGGTGTAACGGGTGCCGGTAAGTCCTGCAACGCCCGTACGCATTTTTGCAGCGCGGACGAAAACCTGGAGGCCTATGGCGTGGGCAAGCATCGTCACACGCCCGAAATCGAGCAGATCTTGGGCCTAACCGATCGTGTCGTCTTTACCCCGCACCTGGCACCGCTCAAGCGCGGTCTACTCTCTACGGTGACGATGCCGCTTGCGCCGCAGGCTATCGATACCTTGACCCTTGAGGACGTTGTCGACCATTACAAGCAGTTCTACGCCGGTCGCACCTTTGTGCGCGTGCTCGATGCCGGTCGGCAGCCCAAGACGGCTTCGGTCATCGGCACCAACGCCGCCCAGATCGGCCTCGCGCTCAACAAGCGCGCGGGCGTGCTGGTGGCGACGGGCACCATCGACAATCTGTGCAAGGGCGCTGCGGGCCAAGCAGTCCAGTGCGCCAATATCGTCTTTGGCTTTGACGAGCGACGAGGCTTGCCCACAGTGGCGTGCCCGGTGTAGCACATTCGATTGTTAACGATTTGGTAGTCGGGCATCGAGTGGGGCGCCACTCTTAAGCTGGTCTCATGATCACGACTGGCATGGCGCACCAACCGATGTCCGTTTTTTTGTTTGACATAAGGAGTCATAAAGACGATGAATACCGAGCTGTTTGATATCAAGATTCGCGCCGTCGAGGGCGGCGTTACGGCTGCGGCTGGTTTTAAGGCTGCGGGCATCCATGCTGGGTTCCGCAAGAATCCCGAGCGCCTGGATTACGCCCTCGTCGTGCCCGATAAACCCTGTCCCGGTGCCGGTGTGTTTACCACCAACCGCTTTTGCGCGGCGCCCGTGCAGGTGAGCCGTGCCAACCTGGGCGGTGCCGACAAGGGCTACGGTATCATCGCCGGCGTTTCGGTCAACTCTGGCAATGCCAACGCCGCCACGGGTGAGACCGGCCTTGCATGCGCGCGCGAGACGTGCAGCATCGCATCGCAGGTCATCGGCTGCGAGCCCCAGCAGATTCTAGTTGCCTCCACGGGTGTGATTGGCCAGATTCTGCCGATCGACACGTTTGAGACTGCCATTCCCGCTGCCTACGAGGCGCTCTCCGCCCACGGTGGCGCCGATGCCGCTCGCGCCATCATGACGACCGACACGCACTCCAAGGAGTACGCCGTGTCCTACGTCAGCGAGGCTGCGGGTCATGCGGGCAATGTCTATACGGTAGGCGGCATGTGCAAGGGCTCGGGCATGATCATGCCCAACATGGCCACCATGATCGCAGTTATCACCACCGATGCCCCCGTCGAGCCTGCGGCGCTCCACGCCCTGCTGCTCTCGATCGTCAAGCAGACCTTTAACAAGGTAACGGTCGATTCCGACACCTCGACCAACGATACCTGCATCATGCTTGCCTCCGGCACCGCTGCCGCAGATGCCGAGCCTATCGTCGAGGGCTCCGATGCCTTCGACGAGTTGGCATTTGCCGTGCACGAGGTGTGCGAGAGCCTGGCGCGCAATATCGCCGCCGATGGCGAGGGCGCGTCAAAGCTCGTGACGGTTAGTGTTACCGGCGCCGCCAACGACGAGGAAGCCGATATCGCCGCCCGTGCCGTTGCCAACTCGCCGCTCGTTAAGACCTGCATCGCCGGCCACGACTGCAACTGGGGCCGCGTTGCCATGGCGCTCGGCAAGTGCGGCGTGCGGTTTAACCAGGAAGACGTTTCAATCGACATGATGGGTATGCCCGTTTGCCGCGATGGCCTGACTGTTCCCTTTGACGAGGACGAGGCTCTGCGACGTTTTGAGGCGTCCGAGATCGTGATCTCGGCCGACCTGGGCGCAGGCGACGCGGCAACGACTGTGTGGACCTGCGACCTTACGCACGAGTACATCTCTATCAACGGCGACTACCGCTCCTAGACTCCCGATGTGCCGCGCGTCCCGCTGCTATTGCGGGCAACGAGGTGCGGCGCGATTGCTACACGAAAGACGAGGCAGACTATGAAGTTCGCACACGATTGTCGCTCGAGCGAATCCAACGAAGTTACCGCGCAGCTGCTGTTCGAGCGCTGCCGTGGATTAAGAATCTGACCGGTAAGACGGTCGTTATCAAGTACGGCGGTGCCGCCATGGTCGACGAGCAACTGCGTCGCGACGTGATGAGCGACATCGTCCTGCTCAAGATCATCGGTATGCGCCCCGTCATCGTGCACGGCGGCGGCAAGGCTATCAACGAGGCACTGAGCCATTACGATATTCCCGTCGAGTTTAAGAACGGCCAGCGTGTGACCACGCCGGCGACTATGGATATCGTGCGCGAGGTGCTGGGCGGCAAGGTTAACCAGGAGCTGGTTGCTGCCATCAACCACCACGGCAACCTGGCCGTGGGCGTGTCGGGCAGCGATGCCGGCACGCTCATTGCCGAGCCGCTCGACCCGAGCTCGGTCGCGTGGGCAAAGTGACGCACGTCAACACCGACTATATCGAGCGCTTACTCGATAGCGAGTACATCCCCGTCATCGCTACCGTCGCGGCGGGGGAGGACGGCGGTTTCTTCAACATCAACGCCGACACCGCCGCCGGTGCCGTTGCGGCAGCGCTCCACGCGCATAAGGCGATCTTTTTGACCGATGTCGATGGTCTGTACAAGGACTTTAGCGACAAGGGCTCGCTTATCTCCAACCTAACGCTCGACGAGGTTAACGAAATGCTCTACGGCGGCGAGGTCGATAAGGGCATGATTCCCAAGCTGCGTGCGGCTGTCGACGCGCTTACCGCTGGCGTGTTCCGAGCCACATCATCAACGGCACGACGCCGCATTCGCTGCTCCTGGAGCTGCTGACCGATGCCGGCGTCGGCACCGTGATCCATTCCACCGAGACGGCTTACGAGTTCGATACGCATCCGCATCCGCTTTCGACGTTTGCTGCGCGTCTGACCGAGAACCTTGACGAGGTCGAGAAGCTTCAGACGGTCTAGCTGACCCGCAGCCGCCCCATTCCTGCACCCATAGCCCCGCGCCGTCTGGCGCCCAACGAAAGGCATCCCATGTCACTTGCAGCTCAGCAATCGCTTGAATCCCATTACGTTATGCATACCTTTGGCCGCTCTCCGGTCGAGTTTGTCGAGGGTCACGGCATGAAGCTCACCGGCGACGATGGCCGTGAGTACCTCGACTTTCTTGCCGGTATCGGCGTGTGCAGCCTAGGTCATGGCGACCCGGCTGTGCTCTCGGCGCTCGAGGCACAGACCAAAAAGCTCATGCATGTCTCCAATTACTTCTACATCGAGCAGCGCGGACAGGTCGCGGCGCTGCTGTCCAAGCTTGCTAACGACGACGTAGATGGTACGCGCGTGCTTGCCGATGCCATTGTCGCCGGCGATGAGACCACGGCGGCTGCTCTTGGTGCCCCGGCTGCGGATGAGCAGGTTTGGGAGACCTTCTTTGCCAACTCTGGCGCCGAGGCCAACGAGGGCTCGATGAAGCTCGCGCGCCTGTACGCCAAGCGTGCCGGTAATGGCGGCAACACCATCGTGTGCATGCGCGGCGGCTTCCACGGCCGTACGCTCGAGACCATTGCCGCCACCATGCAGGATTGGCTGCAGGACAGCTTCCGCCCGCTGCCGGGTGGCTTTGTGGCCTGCACGCCCAACGATGTGGACGAGCTGCGTGCGATCTTTAAGCAGCTGGGGAGCGAGATTTGTGCCGTGATGCTCGAGCCGATCCAGGGTGAGAGTGGCGTGCACCCCATGACCGAGGAGTTTATGGCGACAGCGCGCGACCTGGCACACGAAGTGGGCGCCGTGCTTATCGCCGACGAGGTCCAGTGCGGCATCTTCCGCTCCGGCAAGCCATTTGCATTCCAAACCTATGGCGTGGAGCCCGACATCATGAGCCTTGCCAAGGGCATTGCCGACGGCGTGCCCATGGGTGCCGTCGTGGCAAAGAAGGAGATTGCTGACGTGTTTAAGCCGGGCGACCACGGCTCGACCTTTGGCGGTAGCTGCCTGGCCATCACGGCGTGTGCCGCGACGCTCTCCGCGCTCGTGCGCGGCGAATATGCCGAGCATGCTGCCAAGGTGGGTGCCTATATGGAGCAGGCACTGGCTAAGCTTCCGCATGTGGTAGAGGTGCGTGGCCGTGGCTTGATGCTCGGCTGTGATCTGGATGATGCCGCGGGCGACGCGCATGATGTTGTTGCCCGCGCGCTGGCCGCCGGTGCCGTGATTAACGCTACGGGTGCCCATACGCTGCGTTTCCTGCCGCCGCTCGTCTGCGAGGAAGCCGACGTGGACAGTCTGATCGAGATCCTGTCGGGTGCTTGGGCTAACGCGGCACAATAACTCAATTTGGACCGGGTTCCGGACTGCGGGTGTGCCATATGCGGCACGATTCAATGGTCTGGAGCCCGTTTTGCCTTAGATTTTCTAAGGCAGGGAGACCTGCTGGTCAAAAAACATCAAATATGAGTACTGTTACCGATTTGGTAGCAGCAATTTTGGACTAATAAGGCCAGATGGCAAGTCGAAATGGCGATGAATGCACGATTTTGATCCAACTGTTAGTCCATATAATGGACATATGTTGCGTAACTTAAGCAAATACTATCTTTTTATATGTTGCAAACAAAGTAGCAGTACTCATTTTTGCCATTTTTTTGGCCACGGCCTTTGTGACAGACGTGCTGGCGGGTTCGAATCCCTCTGCGATGGGCCTGAAAAAAGAAAGGCCTCCATCGCTGGAGGCCTAACAATTCGGTGGTGGGCGATGAGGGATGTCCGCGTGCGGCTGGCGCCGCCCGCTTCCGCTTCGGGCCTGCGGCCCTCGCGTGCTGCGCTGGAAAACGCTTGCGCGTTTCCTCAGCTCCGCACCCTTGCGGGTTCGAATACCATGAAATGGGCCCAAACAAAAACGGTCCCCTTTCGAGGACCGTTTCCAAATCAGTGGTGGGCGATGAGGGATTCGAACCCCCAGCCTTGTGCGTGTAAAGCACCTGCGCTAACCGTTGCGCCAATCGCCCGTGCGGAGAGAGTATAGCAAAACAATCGCCTCATTCATCTCATATCCATTAAAGGTAACCGGCGCGTGTCACAGCGGAGCTGATTCAGTTGAGATTGCCTGAACATTCCGCCCCTCTTTACGCCCTCGGGTATACTCAAAAGCTACTGATTCGATTTGATGCCCAGCAACAGCAGAGGGGATAGTATATGTGCGGTTTTGTCGGTTTTGTCGGTGGGACGGATAACCAATCCGAGGTGCTCACCAAGATGATGGACCGCATCGTCCATCGTGGTCCCGACATGGGCGGCCAGTTTATCGACGGCCGCGTTGCCTGGCTTCCGCCGCCTGTCGATCCTCGACCTGACCGAGGCCGGCGCTCAGCCCATGGCCAATGAGGACGGCAGCGTCGTTATCGTCTTCAACGGCGAGATCTACAACTTTCAGGAGCTTCGCTCCGAGCTCGAGGCCAAGGGCTATAAGTTCCACTGCGGCGCCGACACCGAGAGCCTCCTGCACGGCTATGAGGAGTGGGGCGAGGCAGTACTTGATCGCTTGCGCGGTATGTACGCCTTCGTCATCTGGGACAAGAAGAAGAACAAGCTTTTTGGCGCCCGCGATATCTTTGGCATCAAGCCGCTCTACTACTATCCCATGGCCGATGCGGGCGACGGCGCTCCGGGCGTGCTCTTCGGTTCCGAGATCAAGAGCTTCCTGGACTACCCGCACTTCCACAAGGCGGTCAACAAAAAGGCCCTGCGTCCGTACATGACGCTGCAGTATTCGGCAACCGAGGAGACCTTCTTCGAGGGTGTCTACAAGCTGCCGCCGGCGCATTACTTTACCGTAGACATCCCGACCGGCAAGATGAACATCGAGCGCTATTGGGATTGCGATTACTCTGCCGTCGAGAAGCCGTTCGAGGAGTACGTCGACGAGCTGGATGAGGTCGTGCACGAGAGCGTCGAGGCCCATCGCATCGCCGACGTCAAGGTCGCGTCGTTCCTCTCCGGCGGCGTCGACTCCAGCTACATCGCCGCTTGCCTCATGCCCGACAAGACCTTCTCGGTGGGCTTCGATTACAAGAATTTCAACGAGACTAACTACGCCAAGGAACTTTCTGACAAGCTCGGCGTCGAGAATGTCCGCAAGATGATTACCGCCGACGAGTTCTTCGGTGCGCTCGAGGACATCCAGTATCACATGGACGAGCCGCAGTCCAACCTGTCTTCCGTGCCGCTGTGGTTCTTGGCCGAGATGGCCCGCAAGGACGTCACCGTCGTGCTTTCGGGCGAAGGCGCCGACGAGCTCTTTGGCGGCTACGCCTACTACGAGGACACGGTTCCGGTCCGCAAGTACAAAAAGATGGTGCCGCTGCCCATCCGTCGCGCGCTCGGTAACCTGGCGTTGCATATGCCGTACTTCAAGGGACATAACTTCCTGGTCAAGGGTGCCGAGATCCCTGAGAAGTCGTTCCTGGGACAGGCTCTGGTTTGGCCGGAGCGCGAGGTCGACGGCGTGCTCAAGCCCGAGTACAACACCGGCGATGGCGCCTTCGAGCTTGCCGCTCCCATCTATGCGCGCGTGAAAGGTCAGCCCGAGCTGGTCAAGAAGCAGTACCTGGACATGAACATGTGGCTCCCGGGCGACATTCTGCTCAAGGCCGACAAGATGTGCATGGCGCACTCGCTGGAGCTGCGCGTGCCCTTCCTGGACCGCAAAGTCATGGAGTTCGCCGAGCATATTCCCGATCGCTACCGCATCAACGAGAACGGCAACAAACAGGTACTCCGCCACGCTGCCAACAAGTCGCTGCCCGATGAGTGGGCCACCCGTCCCAAGGTGGGCTTCCCGGTGCCGATTGTCTACTGGCTGCGCGAGCAAAAGTGGTACGACTATGTCAAGGAGTACTTCACCGCGCCGTGGGCAAGCGAGTTCTTCGATACCGACGAGCTCATGCACCTGCTCGATCTGCACTTTGCGGGCAAGGGCGATTTCCAGCGCAAGATCTATACGCCGCTCGTGTTCCTGGTGTGGTACAAGCGCTTCTTTATCGACGAGGACCAGCCCGCTGTTCAGGCTGCCTAGCCTCGGCTTACGAACGCCTGCGCGTAACGGCTCCTCCGGGAGCCGTTTTTGCGTGGGTGCGTTTCAGTTACTATAAAAACCGTCCCTGCCAAATGGCTGAGAAAGGCGAAAGATGCACCATTCGGATTCCGCGACCGTGACCACGGTCGATACGCTTGCCAAGCTTCTCGATGCGTGCGGCGAGCTGCGCGCATCAGAGCAGGTTGACGAGCGTGCCGTGACCGGCTGCTCGTTTGATTCGCGCGCGGTCTCGGCAGGTGACGTGTTCTTTTGCAAAGGCGCTGCCTTTAAGCCCGCGTTTTTGAGTATGGCGCTCGATGCGGGCGCCGTCGCATTTGTGTGCGAGGAGTCGCTGGTCGAGTCTCTGGAGCCGCTGGCGAAGGAGAACGGCGCGGCGATGCTGGTCGTGGACAGCGTCCGCACGGCCATGGCCCTGTTGCCGCCGGAGGTCTACGACCGTCCCGACCACGACGTCGAGATCGTGGGCATCACCGGTACCAAGGGAAAGACCACGGCCGCTTTTATGCTCCAGTCGATTATCAAAGCGGCGGGCGAGTCCTGCGGCATGATCGGCTCGGTGAGTACCGACGATGGCATCGAGTGCTACGAGAGCACTAATACCACGCCAGAGGCCCCCGAGGTCTGGCGCCATATCGCCAACTGCCGTGAGTCCGGTCGCCAGTCCATGGTCATGGAGGTCTCGAGCCAGGCGCTCAAGTACCAACGCGTCGAGAATCTGCCGTTTGACGTGGCGTGCTTCCTCAACATCGGGCGTGACCACATCTCGCCGATCGAACACCCCACGTTTGAGGATTATTTTGAGAGCAAGCTCAGGATCTTTGACCAGGCAAAGACCGCCGTGGTGAACCTGGGCACCGAAGAGGTTGACCGTGTGCTGGAGGCAGCGTCGACGGCCGAGCGCTTGGTGACCGTTGGCGTCGAGCATCCCGAGGCAAGCCTGTGGGCAAGCGATGTCCGCATGGTCGGCTTTAACATCGAGTTTAACCTGCATGGCCTGTGTGCCGACGAGTCCGAGGCGGGGGAGAAGGTCCTGCTGGGTATCGCGGGCGACTTTAACGTGGAAAACGCGCTGGTCGCTATCGCCGCTGCGCACGAGATCGGCATCGGTATCGAGGCTATCAAGAAGGGCCTCTCCAAATTGCGCGTGCCTGGTCGCATGGAGGTTGTGGAGTCGAAGGATGGTCGCGTGATCTGCGTCGTTGACTATGCGCACAACCAGCTTTCGTTCCGTTCGCTTTTCTCGTCGGTCAAGCGCGCGTTCCCCACTAGTCCAGTCATTGCAGTGTTTGGCGCTGCCGGCGGCAAGGCGCAGGAGCGCCGCGAGCAGCTTCCGCGCGAGGCCGCACCATATTCCGACCTGATGATTTTTGCCAACGAGGACCCGGCTCACGAGGACCCGATGAAGGTCTGTCGCGAGCTTGCCGAACACGTTCCCGACGATACGCCGAACAAGATCATCCTCGATCGCGAAGCCGCTGTGCACGCGGCGTTCAAGGCGGCGCGCGAGGAGTACGTCAACCCCGATGCTCCCACCATTGTCTTGCTGCTGGCAAAGGGTGACGAGGAGCTCATGCACGTGGGTGACGAGTTCGTGCCCATCGAGAGCGACCTTTCGTTGGCCAATCGCCTGATCGATGTTACCCAGTTTGACTAATGAACCATGATGGCGAAGGTGCCTGAGTGCGCTGTCGCCATAAACGTGTTCCCTCAATCAAAACATGCCGTCTAAGCCCAAACCCTTCTACGTAAACGGAGTAACCATGTCCCACAACACCCTGCCGACCGTCGCCGAGCTTTCGGGCGAGATGCGCGAGCTCTTGGCCAAGGTCAAGTACGTCTTTACCGACCTGGATGCCACGATGCTCGCACCCGGCTCGTGCGTGCTGCGCGACAACGACGGCAACCCCTCGACCAAACTCGTCGAGGCCGTCGTGGCACTTGCCCGCGCTGGTATTCAGGTGGTTCCCACCTCGGGCCGCAACCGTACCATGATCCACGAGGACGCGCGCGTGCTCGGCCTCAACTCTTACATTGGTGAGATGGGCGGCCTGGTCATGTACGACCTCAAAGCCAACGATTGGGAGTATCTGACTGGCGACATGCCTTACGACCCCGCCTGCGGCCTTACTCCGCACCAGGTGATCGAGCAGACCGGCGTGTGCGAGAAGATCCTTGCCCGCTGGCCGCACAAGATCGAGTACCACAACGACATGTCGACCGGCTACAAGTACCGTGAGGTCACCGTCGGCATGCGCGGCGACATCCCCGATGACGAGGCGCAGGCCATCCTCGACGAGGCCGGCTGTGGCCTGGTGTGGGCCTGTAACGGTCACCTAACGCATCTGTCCAAGCCGACGACGCTCGAGCTCGATTGCGTCGAGGACGGTCGCGCATTCAACATCAACCCCGCGGGCCTCAACAAAGGCGTCGCCATTGCGCGCTTCTGCGAGCACCTGGGGATTGAGCGCGAGGAGACGCTCGCGCTCGGCGACTCCGAGTCCGACTTCTACATGGCCGATCACGTGGGCACGTTCTGCCTGGTCGAGAATGGCCTGACGAGCGCCGGCGCGCCCGAGTTCCTGGCTGCTTGCGAGAACGCTTTCGTTACGCGCGGCAAAATTGTCGACGGTTGGGCGGCGACGGCAGAGCTGCTGGTCGCGGCGCGTTCGTAGCGCGGCGTCGCCGCACTTGGACATGTCTTTTCGAGAGAGACTGGTGAGGTAATGTCCGATATCGAGAATCCGGCAGGCGACACGCGCCCGATTGGCGTGTTCGATTCTGGTTTGGGCGGTCTGACGGTTGCGCGCGCGATTGCGACGGCGCTGCCGCATGAGTCCGTCTACTACTTCGGCGACACCAAACGCTGCCCCTACGGCACGCGCACTGAGGATGAGGTGCGCTCGTTTGCGTTGCAGGCGGGCCGTTGGCTGTCGAAGCACGACGTCAAGATTATGGTCATCGCCTGCAACACGGCGACCGCCGCGGCCTTGCGTCTGGCCCAGCAGGTGCTCGATGTTCCCGTCATCGGCGTGATCGCACCGGGCGCACGCGCGGCAATCAACAGCACTCGCACGCGCCGGGTGGGCGTGCTCGCCACCAACCTCACCATTCGCTCGGGCGCCTACACGCGCGCCATCCAAGATCTAGATGCCGGCGTCGATGTATACGGTTGTCCTGCCTCGAGCTTTGTCGAGGTTGTCGAACACGAGCTCGCCTCGGGTGCACATCTGCAGGAACAGTGGCTTGAGAACGAGGACATCTTCGATACGCCTGCCGTGCGTGCGCTGGTGGGTGCCACGGTTGAGCCGCTGCGCGACCACGGTATCGATACGTGGTGCTCGGCTGTACGCATTTTCCGCTGTTGGTGGGACCTATCCGCCATGCGCTGGGGTCTGGGGTGCGCGTCGTGAGTTCCGCCGAGGAGACCACACGAGAGCTGACCGATATCCTCACGCGCCGCGAGCAGCTGGCGGGTGACGCCGCCGAGCCGCAGCATCGTTTTGCCACGACGGCCGATAACATTGCCGAGTTTGCGGTGGCGGGCAGCTTTATCTTTGGTCAGCCGCTCAAGAGCATCGAACATATCGATATCGATGAGCTGAAATAGATGTAAGGCAGCCGCCAAAGCCTTCGCCACATCTTTTGCCGAAAGGATCTTTCTATGGAGTACATGCAGGTCAACCGCGCCAACGGCCGCGCCGCCAACGAGTTGCGTCCCGTTAAGCTCACCCGTGGCGTCATGAAGCACGCCCACGGCTCGTGTTTGGCCGAGTTTGGCGACACGCGCGTACTGTGCGCCGCCACCATCGAGGAGGGCGTGCCGGGTTGGCGCAAGGGCGCCAAGGCCGGCTGGGTAACGGCGGAATATGCGATGCTGCCGGCCTCGACCGGTAAACGCTGCAAACGCGAGCATGCCAACCGCAAGGGCCGCTCCATGGAGATCGAGAGGCTTATCGGCCGCAGTCTGCGTACCGTCGTCAACATGAAGGCGCTCGGCGAGTATACCATTACCGTCGACTGCGATGTGATTCAGGCCGATGGCGGCACGCGTACGGCGAGCATTACCGGCGCCTGGGTGGCGTTGCACGACGCCCTTGCCATGTGGGTCGAGGCGGGCAAACTCGAGCGCATCCCGCTTACCGGCCAGGTGGCTGCAATCTCCATGGGCGTTGTCGACGGCAATACGCTGCTTGACCTCGATTATTCCGAGGACAGCCATGCCGAAGTCGACATGAACCTCGTCGCCACCGACACCGGTGAGATGATCGAGCTCCAGGCACTGGCGAGCAGGCGCCCTTTGACCGTAAGCGCCTCAACGCCCTGCTCGACTTGGGCGACAAAGGCATCGCCGAGCTCATCGAGCTTCAGCGCCAAGCCATCGCCTAACCTGCCAAAAAGGGACAGGTTTATTTTGGCAGGTTTTATCTGGGAAAACGTCGAAGTATAAGACTGCCGTTGATTGAGAGGGGAGAGGCGGAGGCCCTCGTCGCCCTCGGCGCGGCATTGCTATAGAGACAAGGAGACCACTCATGGCACTTGAGAAGATCGACATCGACACCCTCGACCCGGCGGCGACCATTGTCGTGGCAACGGGCAACGCCCATAAGCTCACCGAGATCGAGGCCATTTTAGGCAAGGTCATGCCCGAGGTTCGCTTTGTGGCGCTCGGCCAGCTGGGCGATTTTGAGGACCCCGAGGAAAACGGCACGACGTTTTTGGAGAACGCCATCATCAAGGCGCAGGCTGCCGTCGAAGAGACGGGGCTCATGGCCATCGCCGACGATTCTGGCTTGGTCGTCGACGCGCTTGACGGCGAGCCGGGCGTGTATAGCGCGCGCTATGCGGGCGTGCACGGAGACGATGCCGCCAACAACGCCAAGCTTCTCGTTAACCTGGAAGGCGTGGCGGACGAGGACCGCACCGCGCGCTTTATGAGCGTCGTTGCGCTTATCGACACGGATGGTCTGGTCACCTATGGCGAGGGCGCCTGCGAGGGCGTTATCGCACACGAGGGCCGCGGCGATCACGGCTTTGGCTACGATCCGCTGTTCCTGCCGGTCGACACGCCGGGCAAGACCATGGCCGAGCTGACGGCGGACGAGAAGAACGCCATCAGCCATCGTTTCCACGCGCTCGAGCATCTGTCCGCCAAACTGACGGGCGAGGAGTAGGCCGTGCGTGCGGTGGTGCAGCGCGTACTCAACGCCGGCGTGACGGTCGACGGCGAGTGCGTGGGCAAAATTGGGCGCGGCTATCTGGTGCTGCTGGGCGTGGGCCACGGCGACACGCGCGCCGAGGCCGATAAGCTGTGGGGCAAGCTCCGCGGCTTGCGCATTAACGAGGACGAGAACGGCAAGACCAACCTGGCACTTGCCGATGTCGACGGCGAGGTTCTCGTAGTGTCGCAGTTCACGCTGTTCGCCGATTGCCGTCACGGCCGCCGCCCATCGTTTACCGATGCCGGCGCCCCCGATGTCGCCAACGAGCTCTACGAGTACTTCCTGACGCTCGTTCGTCAAGATGTCGAACACGTGGCGCACGGCATCTTTGGCGCCGATATGAAAGTCGACCTCGTCAACGACGGCCCATTCACCATCGTCCTCGATACCGATAGCCTTTAGGTTACGCGGTTTTACCAAACCGCGTAACAACTGGTCATGCGAGGTTGTCGTCTGGTACGTATTTGGGACGGGGCTTATTTAGCGGTTGATTTTCAATCTCAACGCAACAGCCTGAACGGAACACGCGTTTCCGCAGCTAGCGCAACGCGGAGATAGCTCCCGGCACCTGGCCATCACCTCGTTTCCGCAGGT
>JAQEDJ010000032.1 GCA_027669525.1 Coriobacteriaceae bacterium AM48-5
ACCTGCGGAAACGAGGTGATGGCCAGGTGCCGGGAGCTATCTCCGCGTTGCGCTAGCTGCGGAAACGCGTGTTCCGTTCAGGCTGTTGCGTTGAGATTGAAAATCAACCATTTTTTGCGGGAAAAACGGTATATGAAAAATCTTTACCAACCACTCCAACCGCTGCTATCTGGGCGATATGTCAGTTTGGCGATGTGCCGAAGAAAAAACGTTTTACCAATGTTGAGCATCACACGGTCTGCACCGTTGCGTGCGGACCATATTTCCAAACCGATTGTTTTGGCTAGACGCGTCGCTTTGGGGTACCATAGCTCCACTATCAACTGCCGCTCAGCACGGCAGCCTTGATGAGCCCTTGCCCTTCTCCTGGGAATTATGATCGGGCATCAATCTGCTGAGTGGCCCGAATCCCAGGAGGGGACTCTATATGCAAAAGGAATACCTGTCCGCCGCGCGGAGGTGCTCAGCGACCAAGGTGTCGATGAGAACCTCGGCCTGAGCAACGACGAGGCGTCTTCGCGCCTCGCCAAGACAGGCCCTAACAAGCTCGAGGAAGCTGAGAAGACGCCGCTGTGGAAGCGTTTCTTTGAACAGATGGCTGACCCTATGGTCATCATGCTGATCGTTGCCGCCGTCATCAGTGCGCTCACGGGCATGGTCAAGGGCGAGCCCGACTTTGCCGATGTTGCCATCATCATGTTCGTCGTTATCGTCAACTCGGTGCTGGGCGTGGTCCAGGAAGCCAAGAGCGAGGAGGCCCTCGAGGCCCTGCAGGAGATGAGTGCGGCGCAGTCCAAGGTGCTACGCGACGGCAAGCTCGTGCACCTGCCGAGCGCCGAGCTCGTGCCCGGCGACGTGATCATGCTCGAGGCGGGCGACTCCGTCCCGGCCGACTGCCGCGTGCTCGAGAGCGCCACGATGAAGATCGAAGAGGCCGCGCTCACCGGCGAGTCCGTGCCCGTCGAGAAGCATGCCAACGTGATCGAGCTCGCCGCCGGCACCGACGACGTGCCGCTCGGCGACCGTAAGAACATGTGCTATATGGGCTCCACCGTCGTGTACGGCCGTGGTCGCGCCGTCGTGGTCGGCACCGGCATGAACACCGAGATGGGCAAGATCGCCGGCGCCCTGGCCGAGGCCAAGGAAGAGCTCACGCCGCTGCAGGTGAAGCTCGCCGAGCTCAGCCGCATCCTCACCATCATGGTTATCGTCATCTGCGTCGTCATCTTTGGCGTTGATATCATCCGCCACGGCGTGGGCAACGTTCTTACCGACCCGACCGCCCTGCTCGACACCTTTATGGTTGCCGTCTCGCTCGCCGTCGCCGCCATCCCCGAGGGCCTTGTTGCCGTCGTGACCATCGTCCTTTCGCTTGGCGTGACCAAGATGGCCAAGCGCCAGGCGATTATCCGCAAGCTCTCTGCTGTCGAGACCCTTGGCTGCACACAGACCATCTGCTCCGACAAGACCGGTACCCTTACCCAGAACAAGATGACCGTCGTCAAGCACGAGCTCGCTGCGCCCAAGGAGAAGTTCCTGGCCGGCATGGCGCTGTGCTCCGATGCTCAGTGGGACGAGGAGCTGGGCGAGGCCGTGGGCGAGCCGACCGAGTGCGCGCTCGTCAACGACGCCGGCAAGGCTGGCCTCACCGGCCTGACTGCCGAGCATCCGCGCGTGGGCGAGGCCCCGTTCGACTCGGGCCGCAAGATGATGTCCGTGATCGTCGAGACCTTGGATGGCGAGTACGAGCAGTACACCAAGGCGCGCCCGACGTGGTGATCGGCCTGTGCACCCATATCTACGAGGGCGAAAAGGTCGTCCCGCTGACCGAGGAGCGTCGCGCCGAGCTCGTGGCCGCCAACAAGGCCATGGCCGACGAGGCTCTGCGCGTGCTGGCGCTGGCAAGCCGCACCTACACCGAGGTCCCGAGCGACTGCAGCCCCGCTGCGCTCGAGCGCGACTTGGTCTTCTGCGGCCTGTCCGGCATGATCGACCCGGTCCGCCCCGAGGTCGCCGAAGCCATCCGCGAGGCCCACGACGCTGGCATTCGCACCGTCATGATCACGGGCGACCACATCGACACCGCCGTGGCCATCGCCAAGCAGCTGGGCATCGTCACCGATCGCAGCCATGCCATCACCGGTGCCGACCTCGATCGCATGAGCGACGAGGAGCTCGACGCGCACATCGAGGACTACGGCGTGTACGCCCGCGTCCAGCCCGAGCACAAGACCCGCATCGTCGAGGCCTGGAAGTCGCGTGACCAGATCGTGGCCATGACGGGCGATGGCGTCAACGACGCCCCGTCCATCAAGCGCGCCGACATCGGCGTGGGCATGGGCATCACCGGTACCGATGTCACCAAGAACGTCGCCGACATGGTACTTGCCGATGACAACTTCGCTACCATCATCGGCGCCTGCGAAGAGGGTCGTCGCATCTACGACAACATCCGCAAGGTCATCCAGTTCCTGCTTTCGGCCAACCTTGCCGAGGTGTTCTCGGTGTTTATCGCCACGCTCATCGGCTTTACCATCTTCCAGCCGGTGCAGCTGCTGTGGGTGAACCTGGTCACCGACTGCTTCCCCGCGCTCGCGCTGGGCATGGAGGATGCCGAGGGCGACATCATGAAGCGCAAGCCGCGCAACGCCAAGGACGGTGTCTTTGCCGGACATATGGGTCTGGACTGCGTGGTCCAGGGCCTAATCATCACCGCGCTGGTGCTGGCGAGCTTCTTTGTGGGCGTGTACTTTGACATGGGCTACATCCACATCGCCGATATGATCGCCGGCAATGCCGACGAGGAAGGCGTGATGATGGCGTTCATCACGCTCAACATGGTCGAGATTTTCCACTGCTTCAATATGCGCAGCCGTCGTGCGTCGCTGTTCACCATGAAGAAACAGAACAAGTGGCTGTGGCTTCCGCCGCGCTGGCACTGGTGCTGACGGTGATCGTGACCGTGCAGCCGACGCTTGCCGAGATGTTCTTTGGCCCCGTGACGCTTGAGCTCAAGGGCGTTGTCGCTGCCCTGGGCCTGGCCTTCCTGATCATCCCGCTGATGGAGATCTACAAGGCGATCATGCGCGCGGTCGAGAAGGAGTAGGTCGAAAGGCCATCCTTCCCACCGGCCCGACCGCCTGCGGGGTTTCTTCCTCGCTGGTCCTCGCGCTTCGCGCTGCGGGATCGCTCGGAAGAAACCCCTCCCGGCGGGCGGGCCTCGGATAACCTCTCGGGACCATTGGCTGAGGGAAAGTTTGTGAGCTGGTCGGGCTTTGCCCGGCCAGCTCTTTTTGATTTAAAATACCTGCTCAGTTGTGTGGTTTTGTGCTGGGAGGCATCTGTGGGCAAGGCTAAGGCTAAAGCGAAGAAAAAGACGACGGGGGCGCGGGCTAAGCGCGATCGTCGTCGGAAGCTCGCGACCGAACCCCCTGCATCTGCTGAGGAGTTGCTGGCGAGTGTACCGGGGCTTGACGCGCTGCAGGATGTTCCGGCGTTTGATGACCTGCCGGTCGATGAAGCTCAGCAGGCTGCCTTTGATGATTTCTGCGCACATGCCGAGGAGCCCGAGCAGATGCAACTTGGCGCCGTGGTGCGCTTGGATCGTGGGTTTCCGCTGGTGGCGACTGCCGACGATACCTTCCGCGCCGAGCATGCCGTGGGATTTGCCAAGTCGCGCGGTGGGGACGAGGTCCTGCTGCCTGCCGTGGGCGATCGTGTGGCGGTGCGCCGCGCTCCCGGGCACGATATGGGCGTGATTGAATGCGTGCTGCCGCGCCGTACGAGCTTTGAGCGTTGGCGCGGCCGTGCCCGCGGAGAGCGCCAGGTGCTCTGCTCCAACGTGGATAGCGTGCTAATCGTGCAGGCGCTCGGTGCCGGTGAGGTGCTGCTCGACCGCGTGGCGCGCTCGCTGGTGTTGGCGCTCGACTGCGATGCCGAGCCGGTGGTGGTACTCACCAAAGCTGATCGCTGCGATGCCGAGGAGCTCGAGCGCGATCTGGACCGCGCGCGCCGCCTGGTGGGTCCGGACGTGCGTGTGATCGTGACGTCCTCTGCCGAGGGCCGCGGCCTGGACGAGGTCCGTGCCTGCGTGCCCGCCGGGAGCTGCGCCATGATTCTGGGCGAGTCGGGTGCCGGCAAGTCGACGCTGCTCAATGCGCTGCTGGGCCACGATACGTTGGCGACCGGCGGTGTGCGCGAACGCGACGATCAGGCCGTCACACTACCGTCGCGCGCGTGATGGTGGCACTGCCGGGCGACGCCGGCGTGATCGCCGATGCCCCGGGCCTGCGCAGCCTGCCGCTCGTGGGTCACGAGCGGGGTCTGGCGCGCGCTTTCCCCGAGATTGTCGAGGCATCGCGCGCGTGCCGGTTTGGCGATTGCACGCATACCCATGAGCCGGGCTGCGCCGTTCGCGAGGCCGAGGACGCCGGGCAGATCGATAGCCTGCGTCTGGAAACGTTCCAAAACCTGGCGTCATCCATGCGCGTGAGCGCTCAAATGCTCGATCCCGATGTCCATCTGTAATTGATTTTTCCTATGACAGCCGTCTCCCAACTGTTCGGGAGACGGCTTTTTTTTGCTGCGGAAAAGCTTCGAAACATACAGTTTGCTGACGTGCTGACCAAAACCTTGCCACGAGCTTGACGGGCTGGTCAGCTTTTGGTCAGCGATTGGTTTGACATCGAAAACCAAGATTGCGATTGCGCCGCTTTGCACTCTGACCGCTCAGACAATGGTGGTACGGGCATTCGCCCGGCACTGCCATGAGAGGAGCGGCCGTGAACAAGAGCAAGCGCATCGCCATCAGTCTGGTCGCGGGCGTGCTCGCTGCTCTGCTCTGCATGGTTTACGGCTCGTCGATCCGCTCGCAAGCCGAACAGGTCCAGGCTGAGACCTTGGCCAAGTACGGTGGCGATCGCGTCGAGGTTTGCGTCGCGGCGCGCGATATCGATGTGGGCGAGACCCTCGATGAGACCAATGTCATAACCCAGGAATGGCTGACGAGCCTGCTGCCGCGTGACGCAGCGACCGAGCTGCGCCAGGTGCGCGGCGACGTGACGACTTCGCGTATTCCCAAAAACGCCGTGATCTGCAATGTCTACACCAAGGCCGAGAGCCGCAAGCTCGAGGTGCCTAAGGGCAAGGTTGCCGTTTCGGTGGCGGTCGATGCCGAGCACTCGGTCGGCGGTGCCACGGGCGTGGGCAGCTACGTGGACGTGTACGTGCAAAAAGACGGCGTAACCGATCGGCTGTGCGGTGCGTACGTGATCGATACCAGTGAGGATTCCGGTGCCACGCGCGAGGGCAAGATCGAATGGGTGACGCTGGCGGCTGACCCCGAAGACGTCAAGGAACTGCTGGGCGCCTCGGGCAAGGGAACGGTCAGCTTGACGATTCCCGCCACGGCGCGCGGCAAAAAGAGCGGAGGCGACGAGTGATGAAGGCGATCTGGCTTGCGTGCTGCGCGTGCGGCGATTACGGGCTGTTGCAGCGGGAAGTCGAGGGCCGTGATGCGGGTGCACAGGTGCTTCGCGTGGGTGACCTGGACGGGCTGGTTTCCATGGCGCGGGCGTTTCCGTCGCGCCGCGGGGCTGCCATCATCGCGGCGTCTCTGTTTGATACCGAAGATGTTCGCAAGGCTGTTGCGCGCCTGACGGCCGAAGGCCGCGTGAGTCGCGTGGTCGTGTTGATAGAAGCGCTCGATCCGTCGGATATCGAGGGGCTGTTTCGCGCGGGGGCGACCGAGGTCATCGCTGCGCACAGTATATGCGGCAACGGGCGCGCGGGCGAGGGAGCGGTTGATTCCGATCGGCGCATGACGATTGAGCCCGATGCTTTTGTTGATAGGGAACCCGGGGCGCCTCGCGCTACAAGAGGCCCGCGTGTTGATGATTATGGAAAAGCGGAAGCCGAGCATGGTCGGCGCCCCGGAACCCCCTTGTATGCGATGACGCTGGAGGGCCGGCGCAGCATGCTGGCGACTCCCCGGCTGTAGATATGGGATACGTGCACGGCGTGCATCTGGTGGATGAGCTCGACGAAGTTGAGGGCTTTGCCGGGTGCGGCGAGTTGTCGCTGATGCAGCATGAGCAGATTGCGCAGAACGAGCTTGCTTCGCAGACCGAACAAGCTGCCATGCCGGCTTGGACGCAGCGTGTGGTTGCGGCGGAGGAGACGGGGACGCTGGCACCGACGCCCGCACCGCCGCCTCCGATGCCGCCGGTAGACGCTGCCGCTCCGCAGCGTCGAGCTCCGGTCATCTGCGCCATTTCGGGTTCGGGCGGTTGCGGCAAGTCGACGATCGTTGCCACCATGGCACACACATCGTCGCTGTTGGGCTTGCGTGCCGCCGTGCTCGACCTGGACCTGATGTTTGGAAACCTTTACGACTTGTTAGGTGTCGATGCTCCGCGCGATATGGCGGCGCTTATCGAGCCATCGGCGGCGGGCGCGCTCACCGAGCCGGATATCGTAGCCACATCGATGCGCGTGGCGCCGGGCGTTACGCTCTGGGGTCCCGTCGCGGCGCCCGAGCAAGCCGAGCTCATGGCACGTCCGGTGGAGCTACTGCTTGATGTCCTGCGTCGCGAATCCGACGTGGTCTTTATCGATACCTCGGTCTTTTGGGGCGACGCCGTGGCGGCTGCGGTGGCGGCGAGCGACCGTTGCCTGGTCGTTGGCGATGCTGCGGTGTCGTCCGCGACATCGGCGTCGCGCGTCATCGAACTGGCAAGTCGAGTAGGTGTGCCGCGCACGCGCATGAGCGCCGTGTTCAACCGGTTCGGTGCGCGCGGGGCAGACGAGGACGTCGCCATGCGCTTTGAGATTGCCTGTGCGTTGAGCTCCAAGATTCGTATCGCCGATGGCGGGCAGGATCTCGCCGCGCTCATGGCGTTTGGGCGCGCTGACGAGGCGGTGGGGCAGACCAGTGCTTTTGCGACTAGCATGCGCGAGGCCACGCGCGAGATGCTCGTGGAACTGGGGTGCGCCGTCGGCCCTTGGGGCGATATGGTCGCCGACCGTGCAACGCGTACCGAACGCCCGCGTATCCGCCTTCCCTGGTTGCGCGAGGGTGATCAGCGATGAGCCTGCAAACGAGGATTAAGGCTGCCGGCGCTGCAGCGGCGGCAGCGCCTGTAGATGCGGGGCGTCGCCGCGCGGTGAAACGACGCACCAAGCGCGCCGTGATGGACCGCATGGGTTACGACGAAGTGGCGCGTATCAGCGCCTATATCGACCCGGCACTTGCCCGCTCGGAATTGCGTCCTGCGGTGGAGGCGGCGCTCAATGTTGAGGAGCCGACCGATCTCGCGACGCCCGAGCGCGAAACCATCATCGACGAGATTTTGGATGACGTGGTGGGCTTGGGGCCGTTGCAGCCGCTCATCGAGGACGACACCGTTACCGAGATCATGATCAACGGCTGCCGCTCGGCTTTCTTTGAACGCGGCGGCGTCTTGTACCCCATCGAGCATGCGTTTGAGGATGATGAACAGATCCGTGTGCTTATCGACCGCATCATCTCGCCACTTGGCCGCCGTATCGACGAGCGCAGCCCCATCGTCAACGCCCGCCTCAAAACGGGCTATCGCGTCAACGCGGTGATTCCGCCTGTGGCGATTGACGGACCGATTCTCACCATCCGAAAGTTCTCGGACCGTATCTGCTCGCTGGACGAGCTTGTGGGGCTGGGGTCGCTGCCGCTTTGGTATGCGCAGCTGCTGTCGTGCGCGGTGTCGCTGCGACAGGACCTGGCGGTTGCGGGAGGCACGGGATCTGGTAAGACCACCCTGCTCAACGCGTTGTCATGTGAGATTTCCACCGGCGAGCGCATCGTGACGATCGAGGACTCTGCCGAGCTCAAGTTTGCGCATCATCCGCACGTGGTGCGCCTAGAGGCGCGCGAGGCTTCAATTGAGGGTGAAGGCGCGGTGACGATCCGCGACCTGGTAACTAATGCCCTGCGCATGCGCCCCGACCGCATCGTGGTGGGCGAGGTGCGCGGTGCCGAGTGCTGCGACATGTTGCAGGCCATGAACACGGGCCACGACGGGTCGCTCACCACACTTCATGCGGGTTCAGAACAGGAGACCGTGGTGCGTCTGACGTTGCTTGCACGTTATGGCATCGACCTGCCGAGTGAGCTCATCGAGGAGCAGATTGCATGGCGCTCGACGGTATCGTGATGTCCGAGCGCCACGCCGATGGCAGGCGCTTCGTCTCCTCGTATTCGGGGGTGCGACGCGCCGCATCGGGCGGCGTAGAGCTCGAGCGCTATGTGACGTTCGATGCCGCCGAGCGCACCTGGACGCTTGACCGCGAGCCGCCGTTTATCGCAGAAGGCCTGCGGTCGGGGACGCTCACACAAGAGGAGGTGGACGAATGGAGATCGCTGTGCCCCTCGTCGTAGGGGGCTTGGCAGGGCTTTCTGTCGCGACGGCGTGCGGGGCGGAACCTCGTGTGCCGCAGGTACGCCGGCGGAGCTGGCACGTCAGGCGCTCGAGACGGTGGCAGAGAAGCTGCCGCGTGAGCTGGTGGAAAACGATCTGCTGAAAAAGATCGCCCGTTCGTGGGCATCGCTGGCTCCGGCGCATCGCCTTGGCCTCGTGATCGAGGATGCTTCGGGATGTTTGGCGTTTCTGCTGCTATCGAGCGGTGTCTGCTGCGTTTTACTAACGATGGTGTCGTTATCGCCCCTCGGATTTGCCTTGGGACTTGTTGCTCCGTTTGCCGTTGGTGCCGCTCGGGATGGCTTTGAGAGCCGGCGCGAGCAACACGATGCAGAAGAGGCAATGCCCGAGGCGTTTACCGCACTTTCCATGTCGCTTGCCTCGGGACATTCGCTGGCCCAGGGCATGCGCTTTGTGGGCGCTCATGCGCAAGAGCCAGTGCATAACGAGTTTTTGCGGGTGGCGGCGGCGATCGATTGCGGCATCTCGGCGACCGACGCGCTCGATGACTTGCTCGTGCGTATCGACGCCCCCGGTCTTTCGCTTGTGACCTTGGCGCTTAAGGTGTCTCAGCGCACCGGCGCTCCGCTTGCCGACTTACTGTCCGAGGCGTCGAGCATGGTGGGGGAGCGCATTGAGCTCAAGCGCCGCCTGGATGTTAAGACGTCGCAGGCTCGCATGTCTGCGCATATGGTCGCGGCGATGCCGGCGGGCATGTGCGCGGTGTTGGCGCTGCTTTCGGCAGATTTTCGTCGCGGTCTTGCGACGCCTGCCGGCGCGGGCGCTGTGGTGCTGGGTCTTGCCTCAACGCCGTTGCCTGGTGGTTATCCGGCGCATTATGCGGGTGGAGCTATGAGCGCCCCGGTTGCAGTTGCGGCTTGCCTGTGCGCCCTGAGCGTATTTGTCGCGACGGGGTTGGATCGGGCGGATGCACGCAAGGTCGCAGGGGCCTGCAAGCGCGAGGCGGTGCTGGTCGCTGCCGCGGGTCGCTCGGTGGTCGATGCTCTGACCGCGCGAGTGAAGGGCGCGGTTGGAGCGGGCGGCCCGGCGCGAGTGTCGCTCGGCGAAGTGTCCGAGATGATCGATGTTGTGCGCTTGGGTCTTTCGGCCGGTCTTTCGTTTGATGCGGCGCTTGAGATTTTCTGCGCCAACCGCCGGTCAGTGCTGGCTCTTCGCCTTGAGCGCGCCTGCATGGCGTGGCAGGTGGGCGTGGGCACGCGTGAGGACGAGTTGTTGGCCGCCGCGCGCGACCTGGACGTGCGAGCGCTCGAGACCTTTGCCATCACGGTGGGGCAGGCGCTTGCCCTGGGCGCTCCGCTGGCCGAGACGCTGGCTGCTCAAAGTCGCGAGATCCGTGCGGCCCATCGCGCCGCAGTCGAGCGCGAGATCGAGCGTGCGCCCGTCAAGCTGCTGATTCCCACCGGCACGCTCATCTTGCCGGCGTTGCTTCTGTCCATATTGGGCCCGCTGCTGGGAGCAGGCGGGATGATGTAGGGAGGAATACATGAACACGATGACTGACACTGCTGGCAAGGTGCAGGGCTGGGCGTTTTGCCGGGCGGCACATGTTCGTCAGCGCGCCAAGGAACTATTGCAGGAGGAGAGTGCGCAGGGTACCACCGAGTATGCCATCTTGGTCGGCGTGCTCGTGGTGATCGCGATTATCGCCATCGTCGCATTTAAGGGCAAGGTCCAAGATCTATGGAACGCTATCAGCGAGGGCATCAACAGCCTGTAGAGGGCGAGCGCCCCGTCGGGGTGCTGCTGGTGTTTGCTTGCCTGACCGTGGCGATAGCGGCGGTGCTTTGGGGGCTTAACGCCGCGCGGCAGCAGCGTCCTGGGACCGCCTCCGATTTGGGCTCAGATTCGGCGGTGGCGTCTCAAAAAGATGAGATGCGAGATGCGGACGATTCGGATGTCGCTGTCACGGCGCAAACCTTTCTGCGGACGCTCGACAAGCGGTCTGGCACTGCGACGGATTCGCCTGGGGGCAACGCGATTGTGGTCCGGCTTGCATGGTCCGAGGACCGACCGATGACCGAAGCGGCGGCGGATGTGCTGCGTTCCTATCGCGAGGTACCCACGGCGCAACTTGCTCTGAGCGGCTATCTCGACATCAAGGGAAACGTGTGGGGCGCCATCGTGCGTGACGGACGCGGCTGGGTCGATATGGTGACGGTTGCTGCGGATACTGGCGATGCTTCGTGTCGTCTGCGCGCCGTGCGCCTGAGCCCGCAGGCAACGGACTCAAAGGAGGGATCGTGAAATGCATGATGTCCTGCGTGAGGAATCTGCCCAGGCGACGGTCGAATACGCCATCGTCACGGTGGCGCTGTTATCGATCGTGCTGGCGATCGCGGGACTTTGGCGTGCCGGCACCGATGGGCGCTTGGCGGCGCTGGTTGAGCGGGCGGCATCCCATGGCGTTGCCTCGACGTCGGTTATCGACGCCGCTGCGGCCGCTAAGGACATCGCGTTGTATTGATGCCGCGCGCGAGGACCGGGCGCAGTCTACGGTCGAGGCCGCTTTTTTGCTGCCGACGTTTCTGACACTCATCCTTCTCGCGCTGCAACCGGTGTGCCTGCTCTATACGCGCGCGGTCATGGAGTCTGCCGCCGCCGAGACCGCGCGGCTCATGACCACGACGACGGCGGAGGACGACGATCTTAAGGAGTTCACCCGCCGCCGACTTGCCGCAGTGCCCAACGTTTCGATCTTTCATGCCGGCGGGCCGTTGTCGTGGGATATCGAGCTTGGCCGGGCCGGTGCGGGTGGCGTCTCGTCCGTGTCCGTTTCCGGCGAGGTCAAGCCGTTGCCTGTGATCGGTGCGTTTGCGCAGGCTATGGGTGGTACCGCCGAGGGCGGCTACGTTGAGCTCAAGGTCGATGTCTCGTATCAATCGCGTCCCGAATGGCTGGAGGGAGATTATGATTCGTGGATTGCTGCATGGGATTAGGCGCTGCCTGTTGCGGGTGACGCAAGGGTTTGCGGCCCGCCGTCGACCAGGCGCTCTCCGCAAACGAGGCGGCTTTATGGGTCGAGCCGGTGTCGATCTGTTTATCGAAGACGGCGCCTATGCCACGCTTTCTTCTGCCGTGGTCATCCTAGTGGTGCTCACATTGTTGTTTTCGTCGACCGCGGCGATATGGAGCATGTCGCGTGCCGGGGATACTCAGGTGGCGGCTGATAGTGGCGCGCTGGCGGGTGCCAACGTAGTGTCGTCCTATCACACGGCTGCCACGGTGGTTGATGCGAGCATCTTGAGTCTGGGGCTGGCGGGGTTTGCCACGATCGGGACGGGCCTGGTCGCCATCCTCATCCCGGGTGCCGAGCCGGTTGCGGCAATATGGTCGACACCGGGATCGAGATCATTAAAACGCGCAACAAGTTTGCCAAAAGCGCATCGGAAGGCTTACAGAAAATCGAGACGGCTCTGCCGTATCTGATCGCCGCGCGTGCCACGCAGGCGGTGTCGGCGCAGGATACCGATAGTGTGACCTATACCGGTACGGCGCTTGCCGTGCCCAGGACATCCGAGTCTGACTTCGCTGCGCTCGAGGGGTCCGAGATCTCGACCGATGCCATTAAAGACACATCAGATGATTTAGAGTGTGCGGCCGAGGAGCTGCGGAAGGCTTCTGAGGACACGGCGAAGGCTAAAGAGCGTGCTTGGCTGGCGGATTGTGGTGGGTCTGACAAGGGCTCGGTCGGCAGCTGTTCTTGCATGTGGGAGCGCGCAAAAAGCCTAACGGATCTCTCCGGTGTTCAAAATCCGCATTACTCATCGAGCGTTACGTGGGAGCCTCAAGTTGCCCTTGATCGCGCGAAGGACTACTACCATTGGCGTCTGACAAATGAGAAGCCCCAAGGCTCGAGTGTCGAGATGAAGGCAGAGTCTGCGGCGCGTAAGGCGTTTTATACCTATGCGAGCGCGGAGGTCGATCGGGCATATATAACCGAGAACGGAGACGGGGTTTCCTCCTATATACCGCTGCTGCCGCGCAACTCTGATGAGGTTCGGGCGACGGAACTCTATACCGATGCGGTGTGGCCGACGAGCGTGAACGATGGCAAGGCGTATCTGCATTACGGGACGACCTGCCCTAACTATAAGAAAGGAACGCCGAGCGGATTTGCTTCGGTTGCCGATTACGATGGACGGGACAAATGCAGCAAATGCCATTTTGGCGTTTTGTCGCTTGGTGCTGTTGCGGCGCCTTCAACCTCTATCGAAAACGGCTTCGAGTATCACTTTGACAAGTTTAAAGACGCCCTGGAGGACTACATCGACTGTCGTAACAAGGAACTCGAACTCGAGCGTCAGACCGAGGACGAAGCCGACCGTGCGGGCAATGCGTTCGATGCCGCCATCAAAGAACTTTCCGGTGAGCGCCCACGCATCGCCCCGCCCGGTCGCAACGGCGTGGTTACCTTTGCGGTCTCTGGTGCCATCTCCAGTCCCGACGAGCTCAGCTCCTCGTTTAACACGGCAGTTGAGCTTGGCGATCGTGGTGCAATTTCTGCTGCAGTGCTCGCGCCCGATGATGCGACGGCACAAAATAACGTCCTCGCGCGGTTTTTCTCGACGCTGGAGGAGCGTTCGGGCGGCGTTGCCGGCGTGCTCGACGGCGTTATGGATGTTTGGGGCCGCCTGCTTGTGGGGTACGGAGACATCCAGGGTGCGGCCGACGAGCTTATGGGAGAGCTGATCGGTGGCTTGGGAGGGGGTAGCGGCGCGTTGGGCTCCATTGCGTCCTGGCTCGGTGACACCGTCTCGTCCTCCGTGGCGGCGCTGGGGCTCGAACCGTGCGATTTGCGTCTGCGAAAGCCGGTGCTGACCGATTCCGCCAACGTCATTAAGAGTCCGGGGTCTGACATTGCCGGTCTCTCTCAAGCGCAAGACAAGCTGCGAAGTATTCCGTTGGGCGTGACCGATCCCAAGGCGCTTTGCGAGGCGTTGGAATATCAAGTCGAACGCACCATTAGCGGTACGGTGTTCACGCTTGCGGAGATTCCTCTGCCCGGCGGCGGCTCCATCCCGCTCACCGTCGATGTCGCCACGCTGGTTGGCGCTTTGGGCGGTGGGTCGTAATGAGTATCCGCATGCGTCTGCGCGAGGAGCGCGCCCAAGCGACGGTGGAGATGGCAGTGGTTACGCCCGTTTTGCTGGTGCTGGCACTCATCGTGTACAACGTCATGATCTTTGCCAGCGCTGTCGCGCGCTTCGACCGCGTGGTGCCCGACATCGTGTTGGCGCACGCCGTGGCGTCGGAGGGGGAGGGCGACGAAAGCTCTGCCGATGCCTCGGCGACGGTTCAGACTCAAATTCTGAATGCCATGGAAGGCTATGGCTTGCAGATCGAAGTGTCGAGCGAGCAAGGCGCGGAGGCATCGGATGGTGGCCTGCTCTCCCTATCCGGTACGTTTAGGACCTACACCTGCACCATGCACTATGAGCCGTGGCCGACTTCTCTCAGCATCGCTGGCGTTCCGCTGGGGGCGCCGACAACGTTGTCGCACGAGCGCGCGGTGACGGTCGATCCATGGCGTCCGGGGGTGGTCATGTGACCGCGGTCTCGTCCTACATCGCGTACGCGCGGGCGCTCAACAGGCTGGGTTGGACGCCGGCCGAGTTTGTGGTGGCGGAGTCGTTTGCCGTGCGCCTGCGCGGCATGCTGGGACGGTGTCCGGTTGCCGCCAACGGTCTGCCGCTCGTCATGGCGTTTCCACGCTGCTCTTCGGTCCATACGTGTTTTATGGCCTATCCCATCGACATCGCCTTCATCGATCGCGACGGCAATATCCTCGCGCGCTACGAAAGCGTTCGTCCTTGGCGCACGTGCTCCTGCCCCGGCGCCTGGGCCGTACTAGAGCGTCCTTCAATCATTGTTTCGATCCCTGCTCTCCAACGCGTGCCGGCTTAAGAATTGGCGACAGCGGACTTTCGTCATACGAAATTGGGTAAGATGGAGGAGAAGATGCATGGATGTTGAGATCCATCCCAACGCTAAAAAGCACCTGACGGAAAAGCAGGTGCTTAGCGCTTGGCTTGCGGTTACTGAGTGCATTCGTCGCGAGTCGAAGGACGAGCCGCCGAGATGGCTTGCGATTGGATGGCTCCCAGACGGACGAAGCGTGGAGCTTGTCGCGGTCGAGCTTGTCCGTGGGTGGCTTATCATTCATGCCTTGTCTCCAGTCCAGAAGAAATTTTGGCAGGAGATTGAACAGGCTCGGCAAAGGGGTCGATGATGGGCAAGACGTATACGGCCGCTAATGGTCAGGTTGTAACGGATGAAATGATTGACGCGTGGTGCGAGTCGTACGAGCGCGGAGAGTTTCCGGATGGCGAACACACCGTTGGTGGGATCGTGCATGGACGGCCCCCACTCTCAGGTGAGGGGACGGCAACGCTGTCGGTCAAGATTCCTCTGGGAATGAAGGAGGCCATTCGTCGACGGGCGGCTGCCGAGGGGATGACGCCAAGTGAGTTTGCCCGTGCGGCTCTGAGCGAAAAACTTCTTGCTGCCGGCTGATGCCTCTGACGTGCCGATTTATAGAACCGAGGCTGTGCTCAAAAACTTTTTTGAAATTCTCGGTTGACCGGAACGCGTCCTTGGTTATACTAATCAAGCCTTGAAACAAGGCACACCTCAAATGGCTGGGTAGCTCAGTTGGTAGAGCAGAGGACTGAAAATCCTCGTGTCAGGGGTTCGATTCCCTTCCCCGCCACCTTGAATTGTTTAGGACCTCTGCAAAGGGGTCCTTTTCTTTTATGCACGCCCCACATGGAATCACCCCGTGAGGGCGCGGAGCTGAGTAAACGCGTAAGCGTTTGCCAGCGCAGCTCGCAAGGCGCGTAAGCGCCGCAGCGGTCCGTCCGCGCAGCGCGCGGACGCGATTCCCTTCCCCGCCACCTTGAATTGACTAGGACCTCTGCAAAGGGGTCCTTTTCTTTTATGTAGGGTTCTGCGGAAACTGCGTCCCAGAATAAGGGCTCAGAACGGGACACACTTTCCGGTGCCTGCCTTTGGCGCGCGTACACACCTCGTCGCACCATTCCGAGCCCGCCCGCCCCAGACATTCCTCCCACTTTCGCGTCACTTTGCAGACCGTTCGGTCGCCTGTCCGCACACGCGGGTATACTCAAAACAATACTTATCCTATGCAATACGATGCGGGTTCGACCTGCATGATCCGAAGGGGGCAGTGATGGAGAGGATACTCGGCGTTAATCTCTCTGGCTGGTTTATTCCCGAGCCTTGGGTGACCCCGTCGCTGTACGCGGCGACCGGTGCATCCAACGCGGCCGAGCTACAGGAGGCCATGGGTACCGCCGCCTATAACGAGCGCATGCGCCGCCATTACGAGACGTTTGTGAGCGAGGACGATTTTCGCCGCATGGCGCAGATCGGTCTCAATGCCGTGCGTCTACCGGTGCCTGGTATGCCTTTGGTTCGCAGGAGTCCGATGCGTCCTACATCTCGGTTGTCGACTACATTGATCGTGCAATTGAGTGGGCTGCCAAGTACGACATCCGCGTGCTGCTCGATCTGGCAACCGTGCCCGGTGGCCAGGGCGATTCCAACGATTCGCCCACCACGCCGGAGGCTGTCGCCGAGTGGCATTCGTCCACCAACGGCCGTCACGTCGCACTCGACGTGCTCGAGCGCTTGGCCGATCGCTATGGCGAGGCCGAGAGCCTGCTGGGTATTGAGCTGCTGGACACGCCGCAGATGAGCGTTCGCAAGAGCCTCTTCACCATGACGGATGGCATTCCGGCCCACTACCTGCGCAATTTCTATCGCGATGCCTACGAGCTCGTTCGTTCGTATATGCCCGAGGATAAGATCGTCGTCTTCTCGTCGTCGGGGCATCCCAGCGAGTGGAAGCATTTTATGCGCGGCGCCAAGTACAAGAACGTCTACATGGACCTTCACCTGTACCATTACCGTGACGAATATGCGCTCGACATCACGAGCCCCCGCGGGCTGACGACGGCGATTTCGCGCAACAAGCGCGAGCTCAAAGAGGCGATTTCGACTGGGTTCCCCGTGCTGGTGGGCGAATGGTCGGGTGCGGCGATCTTTGCCAACTCGTCGGTTACGCCCGAGGGCCGCAATGCCTACGAGCGCGTGTTTATCGCCAACCAGCTGGCTTCGTTTGCGCCGGCTGCCGGTTGGTTCTTCCAAACGTGGAAGACCGAGAAGCGCATTGCAGCATGGGACGCCCGCGCGGCGCTTGGTACGCTCGAGCGCGGCATGATTGAATAGGTTGATATGACGCAAAACAGCGCCCATACGGGCAAACTCTATGTGGTCGGCACGCCCATCGGCAACCTAGGCGACCTGTCCCCGCGCGTTGGCGAGGCTTTTGCCGCCGCCGATGCCATTTGCTGCGAAGACACGCGTGTGACGTCAAAGCTGCTGATGCACCTGGGCATTTCCAAGCCGCTTGTCCGTTGCGACGAGAATGTGATCGCTAGCCGCGCTGCCGGCCTGGTCGACCGTCTGCTGGCGGGGGAGACCCTCGCCTTTGCCTCGGACGCCGGCATGCCGAGCGTGTCCGATCCCGGCCAGGCGCTGGTCGAGGCGGCGCGTGAGGCCGATGTGCCCGTCGAAGTTATTCCCGGGCCCTCTGCTTGCGTCACGGCGCTTGTTTCGTCCGGCATTCCCTGCGAGCATTTTTTCTTCGAGGCTTTTTGGGCCGAAAGCACGGCGACCGTGTGCGCCGTTTGCAGCGCCTTGCCGTGGTGCCCGGCGCACTCATCTTCTACGAGTCTCCACATCGTATCGTGGCGACGCTCGAGGCCGTGGCGGAGGTCTTTCCCCAGCGTGAGGTCGCCGTCTGCCGCGAACTCACCAAGCTGCACGAGGAGGTCTTGCGCGGGCCCGCTGACCAGCTTGCCGAGGAGCTGCGTGCTCGCGGCGAGGTAAAGGGCGAGATTGCGCTGGTCATCGCGCCGCCGAGCGAGGACGAGGAGGCCGGCATCGCGCCGGTTGGCGCTGCGGTAGCGGATCCCGACGAGGCCCTGCGCGAGGATATCCGCACCGCGCTCGAGGAGGGGGAGCCCGCCTCTGCGGTGGCCAAGCGCCTGTCTCAGAAGTATTCGCGCCGCAAGCGCGATGTCTATGCCATGGTGCTCGATATGCAATAGATGGAGGATATCCAGCCCTTGCGCTAGAATCATCCCCTGTATGCAACGTTTTTCTGGAGGACAAACCCCATGGATCAAAGCAAGCCTTCGTTCTTTATCACGACGCCCATCTACTACGTCAACGCCGATCCGCACCTGGGCACGGCTTATTCCACCATCATCGCCGACGTTCAGGCTCGCTATCGCCGCTCCGCCGGCTATAACGTCAAGTTCCTGACTGGCATGGACGAGCACGGCGAGAAGGTCGCCGAGGCCGCAGCCAAGCACAACATGACGCCGCAGGAGTGGACCGACAGCCAGGCCCCGCACTTCAAGGAGCTTTGGAGCAAGCTCGAGATCTCCAACGACGACTTCATTCGCACCACCGAGCCGCGCCAGCATCACGCCGTGCAGTATCTGTGGGAGCGCATGAAGGAGTCCGGCTACCTGTACAAGGGCAGCTATGACGGCTGGTACTGCGTGCCCGACGAGACCTACTTTACCGATACGCAGGTCCAGAAGGGTGACGAGGAGTACGGCAGCGTCGGCCAGCACCTGTGCCCCGATTGCCACCGTCCGCTCGAGCGCGTGCAGGAGGAGTCCTACTTCTTTAAGCTCTCTGCGTTTCAGGACAAGCTGCTCAAGCTCTATGACGAGCACCCCGACTTTGTCGAGCCCGCGTTCCGCATGAACGAGGTGCGCAGCTTTGTCGAGGGCGGCCTTAACGACCTTTCCGTAAGCCGTACAAGCTTTGACTGGGGCATTCAGGTCCCGTTCGACGAGGGCCACGTGACCTACGTGTGGTTCGACGCGCTGCTCAACTATATGACGGCCGTCGGCTACGGTGTCGATACCGATGAGGCCCGTGCCGAGCTGGCCTATCGCTGGCCCGCGCAGTTCCACATCGTGGGCAAGGACATTATCCGCTTCCACTGCGTCATTTGGCCTGCCATGCTCATGGCCATCGGCGAAGCCCTGCCCGAACACGTCTTTGCCCACGGTTTCCTGACCGTGCGCAATGCCGAGACCGGCAAGGCCGAGAAGATGTCCAAGAGCCGCGGCAACGCCATCGCTCCGCAGGATGTTATCGACATGCTGGGCGTCGAGGGCTATCGCTATTACTTTATGACCGACGTGGTGCCCGGCACCGACGGCGCCATCAGCTTCGAGCGCATGGAGCAGGTCTACAACGCCGACCTAGCCAACAGCTGGGGCAACCTTATCTCGCGTTCGCTCAACATGAGCGGCAAGTACTTTGACGGTTGTGCGCCTGCCAAGCCTGCATCGTTCGATGCGTTCGACAACCCGCTGGCAAAGATCGCCGACGGCCTGGTCGATCGCTACATGGCCAAGATGGACGTGCTGGATTACGGCGGAGCCAAGGACGAGGTCATGGAGCTCATCCACGCCGCTAACCACTACATCGAGGACTCCGAGCCTTGGGCGCTTGCCAAGGATGAGGCCAAGGCCGACGAGCTGGCGTTTGTGATCTACAACCTGCTCGAGGCCATCCGCATCGCCGCTCACCTGCTGATGCCGCTCATGCCCCAGACTTCTGCCGAGGCTCTGCGTCGCCTGTCGTGCGAGGACGAGGCCGCGAGCGACGACCTCAAGGGCATCTGCACTTGGGGCCTGCTTGCCGGTGGTCAGCCCGTTGAGAAGGGCGAGCCGCTGTTCCCGCGTCTGGGCTAAGACGTCGCGCGAGTGCCATATCGGCAATTTGCTGTGTAACGGTAAGGGCATGGCCGCAACGGTCCATGCCCTTTTGCTTAACGATGTAGCCGCCATGTTAAGGAGGCAACCATGACAACTTCGCCTTTGGCAAACCCCACGGCAACGAGGGAGCTGCTGGAGGAGTTTGGTCTTGCGACCAAGCATCGCCTGGGCCAAAACTTCCTGATCGACAACCATGTGATCGAACGTATCTGTGAGCTCGCTGAGCTTGCGGGCGATGAGCGCGTGCTCGAGGTCGGCCCGGGTTGCGGCACGCTGACGTTGGCCCTGCTGCAGGAGGCGGCGTGCGTTACGTCGATTGAGGCCGATCCCGAGCTTGAGCCGGTGCTTGACGCCCACGCCGCCGACTATGCCAACTTCCGCTTTATCATGGGCGATGCGCTCAAGGTGACGCCGGAGCAGATTGAGCAGGCCGCCGGTGGTGAGCCCACGGTGTTTGTCGCGAATCTGCCTATAACGTGGCGGCGACGATCATCCTTCAGTTCTTCCAGACGATGCCCGCGCTTAAGCGCGCTGTCGTCATGGTGCAAAGGGAAGTTGCAGATCGTATTGCCGCAACGCCGGGCAACAAGACTTATGGCGGCTACACGGCAAAGCTTGGCTTGTATGCGCAGGTGACGGGGCGCTTTGAGGTGCCGCCGCGCTGCTTTATGCCGGCGCCGCATGTGGACTCGGCCGTAGTACGCATCGATCGTGTTGAAGGCGTAGTGCCCGAGGAGCTCGATCGCGAGTTTGTGGCCCGTGTAATTGACGCTGCGTTTGCTCAGCGCCGCAAGACCATCCGCAATTCCATGAGCGCCAACGGCTTTGCCAAGGATGTTCTCGATGCCGCCTTTGAGGATTGCGGTATCGCACCTACCACGCGCGCCGAGACGCTCGACGTCGCCGCCTTTGTCCGCTTGGCTCAGGAGCTAATACATGACGCCTAATGTCGAACGCGTGACGTTTACCAAAAAGAAGAAAACGGTGGCCTGCCCGGTGCCGCTGGCGCCGCTTGCCGATACGCATGCGCACCTGCTCTCATTTTGGAGCAAGGAAGTGCCCGAGACGCTCGAGCGTGCCAAGGAAGCGGGCATTGACTTGTTGGTGACGGTCTTCGACCCCATTGCCGATAAGCGCAGCGTGGCGGACTATAGCGACTGGCTGGTTCGCGAGATCCTGCCGATGCGGGATATTCCGCAGGTCAAGTATCTCGCCGGTGTGCATCCGTATGGCGCGCCGAACTATACCGACGACATCCACGCGCAGGTTGTTGCTGCGCTCGACGACCCTTTGTGTGTCGGTATTGGCGAGATCGGTTTGGACTACCACATGGATTATGACGACGATATTGCGCCGGCGCCCCACGACGTGCAGATCGACTGTATGGCGCGCCAACTTGAGGTTGCCGTACGCCGCAATGTGCCGGTAGAGCTGCATCTGCGTCATGAGGACACGGACGAGGAGCGCACCTCGCATGTGGACGCCTACAACGTGTTGCGCGAGGTCGGCGTGCCCCAGGCCGGTTGCGTGCTGCACTGCTTTGGCGAGGACCGAGCCACGATGGAGCGCTTTGTGGATTTGGGTTGTTACATCGCCTATGGCGGAGCGGCTACCTTTAAGCGCAACGACGACGTGCGCGAGGCATTCGCGGCAACCCCGCTCGATCGTATTTTGTTCGAGACGGATTGTCCCTATATGGCGCCGGAGCCATTCGCGGTCTTGAGTGCGAGCCTGCAATGATTTCCATCACGGCAAACGCGCTGGTCAACGACCGCGTCGATCGTACCGGCGAGGACGCCGAAGCAATCGCTCGGGCCGCTTGGGAAAATGCCTGCAAACTTTTCCAAAAATAGTTCTTGCGTTCGCGGCGGCGCTCCGTTATTCTAATTCCTGCACGCGGGCGTGGCGGAATTGGCAGACGCGTACGGTTCAGGTCCGTATGGGGGCAACCCCATGAAGGTTCAAGTCCTTTCGCCCGCACCATTAAATGAAAGAGCTCCCAGCAATGGGAGCTTTTTTTGTTATGGGCTCATCGCGGGGACTTGAACCTGCGAAGGAGCGAGCGTCAAGAAAACGCGGAGCGTTTTAGCGAGCTGGCGAGTCCGCCGGCAGGCGGGCGAAGCCGGTGCGGATCCGCGAAGCGGATACACGGACGTCCTTTCGCCCGCATCATTAAATGAAAGAGTTCCCAGCAATGGGAGTTTTTTTACGGGTCGTTTTTGGCAGATTTGACCTATCGATTTCGCGCGGTAGATGCCCCTGTGGTCAAAAAGTGGCAAATATGAGTACTGGCACGAAAATAGAGACATTTCACGAAGCCATTTTTGCTCATTTTACGCAACGGATGTACGCTAATTTGGCTCAACCTTGAGACAATTTGAAGTAATTTCGATAGACCTCGGGTTCAAGGAGGCGAGTTTGACCCAAATACGCTGCTACTAAACTGGTAACAGTACTCATATTTGGCTTTTTTTGACCACGGACCCTCTTGTTAGTGTCACGCGGCCGCTCCGTGCGGGTATCCTAGTGCCAATGTGCGCCTATCAGAGGAGAAACCATGCTGTTTTCCGGTATCATCGCTGCCCTTACGAGCCTCTTGTTTCCCATCATCATTTTATTGCTCCTGCTCCCCAACGCCTGCTATGTCGTTGAACAGCAGCACGCCGTAATCATCGAGCGCTTGGGTAAGTTCAACCGCATTGTTAGCGCAGGCTTCCACATGAAGGTGCCCGTGATTGACCGCAAGGCCGCCACGGTGAGTCTGCGCACCATGAAAAATGGTTTTGGCATCGACGTTAAGACTCAGGACAACGTGACCATTGGCCTTGAGGTCTCCGCTCAGTACCACGTGAGCTATGACATGGGTGCTGGCCCGGCGGATTCGGGCATCTACAAGAGCTACTACATGCTGCAGGAGCCCGTCGACCAGATGCGCGACTTCATCACCGACGCCCTGCGCTCCTCCATCCCCGTCTACACGCTCGATGAGGTCTTTGCCAAGAAGGATGACATCGCCAAGGATGTCAACGCTACTGTTTCCGAGCAGATGGCCGCCTACGGCTTCACCCTCGTGTCGACGCTCATCACCAAAATCGCACTGCCGACCGAGGTTGAGAACTCCATGAACGACATCAACGCTGCCCAGCGCAAGCGCGCTGCCGCGCAGGAGCTCGCCGAGGCCGACCGCATCAAGCGCGTCACCGAGGCGACCGCCGAGGCCGAGGCTATGGAAAAGGCGGGCGAGGGCATCGCCAACCAGCGCAAGGCCATCGCGCTGGGTATCAAAGATTCGCTCGAGATCATCCAGGAGACGGGTGTCGGCAATGACGAGGCCAACCAACTGTTCATGTTTACGCAGTGGTCCGAGATGATGACGGAGTTCGCTCGCACGGGTAAAACCTCGACGGTCGTGCTGCCGAGCGACTTTTCGCAGTCGGCCTCGATGTTCGAGCAGATGCTGGCCGCCGGCAAAGTTCAAAACCATTCGAAGGAGTAGACGCGCGTGAAATACACCGTCGTTTGCGTCGGTAAGCTCAAGGAGCGCTTTTGGAAGGACGCGTGCGCTGAGTACACCAAGCGCCTAGGTGCCTATGCCAAGGTGGATATCCGCGAGGTGGCCGATATCGACCCGGCTAAGGCGGGCGGCGTGGATGCCGCGCGCGACAAGGAGGGGGCGGCGATTCTTGCCGCCTTGCCATCTCGAGCGCATGTGATCCTGCTGGCTATCGAGGGCAAGGAGCGCTCGAGCGAGGAGCTCTCGGCGAGGCTCGACGATCTTATGCTGCGAGGCAGTAGCGACATTGCCTTTGTAATCGGCGGTTCGGATGGCGTGAGCGATGACGTGCGCGCACGAGCCGACGAGATGCTCAGCTTTGGACGCATTACCTTGCCGCATAACCTGGCGCGTGTGGTGCTGCTGGAGCAGATTTACCGTGCCTGCAAGATCAGTCGTGGCGAGCCGTATCACAAATAGGTCGGCAATACGAAACAATGGCGTGGGACAATACCTTTCGTTTTGAGGAATGTGTCTGAAAGGACTATGCGATATGAAGATTGGATTTGTCGGTTTTGGCAATATGGCGAGCGCTATGGCCGATGGCTGGATCGCTGCCGGTGTAGCTGCGAGCGACATGTGCGCCTGCGCGGGTCGCTACGACGCACTGGTTGAGCGCTGCGAGGCGCGCGGCATGGTCGCCTGCCACGATGCCGCCGAGGTTGTCGCCGCATCCGATATCGTGGTCGCTGCGGTCAAACCGTACATGATCGAGAAGGTATTCGCCCCGCTCAAGGACGCTCTTGCCAAAAAGGTCGTTCTGTCGGTTGCCTGGACCTGGGACAGTGCCAAGTGGGAGCAGGTCCTGCCGGGCGTCGCGCATATCTCGACGGTGCCCAACACGCCGGTTTCGGTGGGCGAGGGCGTCATCGCCTGCGAGAAGGCTTCGACGCTTAACGACGAGCAGCGTGCTGTGGTGCTCGACCTGCTCGGTAAGCTTGGCGCTGTCGTCGAGCTCGACACAAGCCTGCTGTTTGTGGGCGGCACGGTGGGTGGTTGCGCTCCGGCGTTTGTCGCCATGGCAATCGAGGCCCTGGGCGATGCGGCGGTCAAGCACGGTATCCCGCGTGCGGATGCTTATCGCATTGTGAGCCAGATGGTGCTGGGTACGGCAAAGCTGCAGCTTGCAGCTGGCCAGCATCCTGCGGCGATGAAGGATGCCGTATGCTCGCCCGGTGGTGCCACCATCAAGGGCGTCGTTGCGCTCGAGGACGCCGGCATGCGCAGCGCCCTGGTCAAGGCAATCGACGCAACCCTCCAGTAAAACCGACCAAAAAAGGGACAGGTTTATGTTGGCAGGTTTTTCCTGCGGTTTTGTCCTTTTAGCGAAAAGTGCCCCGCAACTGGCTCAATTCCAGTTGCGGGGCACTTGCGTTTGCCCAGATAAAACCGACCAAAATAAACCTGTCCCTTTTTGGCAGGTTAGTCCCAGAAGCTGTCTTCTTCGTCCTCGGACTTGGGGCCGCGGTCGACATACATCTTATGGGTGCGCTTCTCCATTACAAAGGCAATAATCGCAAACAGCAGGATGCCGCCGGCGAAAAGGATGGCAAAACCGGTGCGGGTGCCAAACAAAAAGGAAAAAACTGCGTCCATTGGGTGCCTTCTTGCGTAGTTGAGTTGGGTCGTAAACGCTCATAAGTATATACTTGCCCATACATGTACAAGGTTGCAACCTAAATGGAATGTATATCGCCGGAGGATCTAATGCTTGATATCAAGTTTGTTCGCGAGAACCCGATGCCATCGATGTCGCCATGCTAACCGCCAGACGTCTTGGGATCGCGAGAAGTTCTTTGAGCTCGACGACGAGCGTCGTGCCGTCATCACCGAGGTCGAGGAACTTCAAGCCACGCGCAATGCCGAGTCCAAGAAGATCGGCGCCCTGATGAAGGAGGGCAAGAAGGACGAGGCCGAGGCCGCCAAAGAGGCCGTGCGCGCCGTCAACGAGAAGATTGACGGTCTGGCCGAGCGCCGCACCGCCCTCGAGCAGGAGCAGTACGACTTCATGGCTCACCTGCCCAACATTCCTTGCGAGGCCACGCCGTACGGCAAGGACGAGGACGAGAACATCGAGCGCCGTCGTTGGGGCACCCCGCGCGAGTTCGACTTCGACTTTAAGCCGCACTGGGATCTGGGCACCGACCTTGACATCCTTGACTTCGAGCGCGGCAACAAGCTCTCCGGCAGCCGCTTCACCGTTCTCGGTGGCGCCGGCGCCCGTCTTGAGCGCGCCTCATCAACTTCTTCCTCGATACGCACACCGGCCGTGGTTTTAAGGAGTGGTGGCCGCCCATCGTTGTCAAGCGTCAGACCATGTTCGGCACGGGCCAGCTGCCCAAGTTCGAGGACGACGCCTATCACGTCTCGGGCGACAACTTCCTGATCCCCACCGCCGAGGTTGTGCTCACCAACCTGCACGCCGGTGAGGTCCTCGACGCCGATACCCTGCCGCGCCGCTACACCGCCTTCACCCCCTGCTTCCGCGAGGAGGCCGGCTCCGCTGGTCGCGATACCCGCGGCATCATTCGCCAGCACGAGTTCGACAAGGTCGAGATGGTCAAGTTTGCCAAGCCGGAGGAGTCCGACGAGGAGCTCGAGAGCATGACCGCCGAGGCCGAGTTCCTGCTGCAGCAGCTGGGTCTTCCGTATCGCGTGATTAGCCTGTGCACCGGCGACCTGGGCTTCTCTGCCCGTCAGACCTACGACGTCGAGGTCTGGCTGCCGAGCTACAACGCCTACAAGGAGATCAGCTCCTGCTCCAACTGCGGTGACTTCCAGGCCCGTCGCGCCAACATCAAGTATCGCGACCCCGAGAACTTCAAGGGTTCGCGCTATCTGCACACCCTCAACGGTTCCGGTCTGCCGGCTGGCCGTACCATGGCAGCCATTCTGGAGAACTACCAGAACGCTGACGGCACCATCACGATCCCCGAGGTTCTGCGCCCCTACATGGGCGGCCTCGAGAAGATCGAGCCGGTCGCGTAGATTGGCTGCATAAGCGATTTGCTAGGGCACTCCTTTTTGGGGTGCCCTTTTTGTGTGCGGCCATACTATGCTGTGCGGACAGCTCAATAGAAAACACACGAACAACTGTTCTGTATACAGCCATCTACCTGCTATGCTTTTGCTAAATAAGAGCGAGAGAAAGGGGACGCGATGGAGCTGTTTGATGATCGGGTGGTTTTGTTTGAGAGCGACGAGGGCGGGGAGTACCTGCTTGTGACGTGTGAGCCGTCTGGCATGGGTGGCCTGGTGGTTCGACAGACGAGCGAGGGTCCGTTGACCCAATGGTGCTACGAGGAGTCGCCGCATGTGGTTGAGACGTTTGTGGCGCACGAGGGGCTTGTGGCGCTTGAGCAGTTCTATGGAGTTGGAACTTCTAACCAGGTCGCGCGCATGTTGAGCATCTCGTTTGCCGATTATGACTGTGCCCAGCGGGTGCGCTCGCTTTTGAGGGCGCTCGGTGCTGGGTTCGATGTGGTTGAAAAACCGATTGATCGCATGGGGGACGCTGGCGCATGCGGAGTTGCGTGAGGAACATATTTGCAAAAAAGTTTGAAATTGTGCTTGACTCCAACTAACTAAAGTGGTTTTATATGTCTTGCGCTGCGGCGTTACCTCAGCTGGATAGAGGGTCTGACTACGAATCAGAACGTCATAGGTTCGAATCCTATACGCCGCACCAATTGAAATTGAAAGCCTCCGGCAACGGGGGCTTTTCTTTTACGCCGGCACCCCATGGATTCGAACCTCGGTCGAGGCGCGAGCGTGAAGCGGACGCGGAGCGTCCGTAGCGAGCGGGCGAGCACGCCGGCAGG
>JAQEDJ010000033.1 GCA_027669525.1 Coriobacteriaceae bacterium AM48-5
GCCCGACGCCCCCCGCCCCCACCGGCAAGCTCGCCCGCCTGCGCGGCGCCTTTGTGGGCAAACCGCTCGTCGCCGCCGTCCTGTGCCTGCTGCTCGCCGGCGTCTTTGCGCTGCTGGGAATGGAAGTCTCGTCCAACCATGACTTTACCTGGGTCTACCCCCTGTGCATCCTGCTCGAGTGGGCCATCATCACCGTGCTCATGATCGGCTTGTTCTTCCTGTTCCAGCGCCACGGCGCAGCTCCCGCGGTCCTGGCCTTTGCCCTCTTTGTCCTGGGCATTGCCGAGTTCTTCGTCATCACGTTTAAATCCATGCCCATCCAGCCGGGCGACCTTTCGGCCATCTCCACCGCCGCCGCGGTCGCCGGCAACGGCTACACCTTCTCCATCTCGCTGTTCTGTGTGCTGTCCATGGGCTTTACCGCCATCGCCATGCTGCTGTGCGAGTACGCCGGCCTGGTGGCACCGCACCGTCAGAAGGGCGCCGCCAACGCCAAGCGCATGCTGCTCACCAACCTGCTCGTGGCAGTGCTGTGCCTGGGCGGCGTAACCGCGCATGTCACGCTCATCGACTACTACAACACCCTCGGCATCACCGTCTACACCTGGCGCCCGCTCGAGAGCTACTGGCGCGAGGGCTACCTGCCCGCCTTTATTAGTGCGGCGCAGTCCATCAAGCCGCCCAAACCCGCCGACTACTCCGTCGACGATGCCAAGGCCACGCTCAAAAAGTACGCCAAGGCCTACGACAAGTCCGACGCGGCCAAGAGCGACGAGCGCGCCGCCGCAAAGGAGCAGTTCGACAGCGAGAAGCCCACGGTCATCGCCATCATGAACGAGACCTTCTCAGACCTTTCGATCTACCAGAACATGCGCGCCGGCTACGAGGGCCCGCAGTACTTTAAGAACCTGTCCAACTGCCTCAGCCGCGGCAAGCTCTATGTGAGCGCCTACGGCGCGGTACCGCCAATACCGAGTTTGAGTTTATGACCGGCAACTCCATGGCCAACCTGGGCTCGGGCGTGTACCCCTACACCATCTACAACATGGAGACGACCGGGAACCTGGCAGAACAGTTCAAATCGCTCGGCTATTCCACCACGGCCATGCACCCCAACCACGCGACCAACTGGAACCGCGAGAACGTCTACAAGGACTTTGGCTTTGACCAGTTCCTGTCTATCAATGACTTCCAGGGAGCCGACACCCTGCGCGGCATGGTGACCGACCAGGCTACCTACGACAAGATTCTTGAGCTGCTCGACCAGAACGCCGATCCGCAGTTTATCTTCGACGTGACCATGCAGAACCACTCGGGCTACGATACGGGCCTGCTGCCGGTCGACAAGCAGATGCACCTGAATATCGACACGACCGATTTGGACGCCAAGACCGTCGAGGACGGCACGCTCTCCGATGTCGACGAGTATGTCTCGTGCATCGAGCAGTCCGACCAGGCGCTGCGCTATTTCCTCAACGCCCTGAGCAAGCTCGACCGTAAGGTGGTCGTGGTGTTCTGGGGCGACCACCAGCCGTTCTTCCCGTCCAAGTTCAATGACAAGTGGTTTACCGGCGAAGACGATGCTACGCATCAGGAGCGCCTGTGGCAGACCGACTACATCATCTGGGCCAACTACGACGTTGCCGGCTGCGACCAGACGAGCGAGACCGACGACCTGTCCACCAACTACCTGTCCACCCAGCTGATGCAGCTGATCGGCGCACCGCTGACCGACTACCAGAAGGCGCACATGACGCTGCGCGAGTCGCTGCCCGCCATCAACTCCGTGGCTACGAGGACGCCAGCCTGCGCTGGGCGCTCTCCTCCAACGTCACCGGTGACGACGCCGCAGCAGCAGCCGCCACCAAGGCGCGCGAGGATTACGCCAAGATGCAGTACTACGAGATGTTCCGCGACGGCAAGAACGTGTACACCGAGCACTTCCAGACCGAGGCCAACGAGACCGACCCCAACTTGGCACCGGGTACGACCAAGATCAAGTAACGGGGATCAAGTAACGGGGTCGGGGGCCCAGCGCAGGCGGGGATGCCGGAGGGGCGAAGTTCGCTGCTCTGCAGTCCTGCTCGCACGGAGAGCACATTAAGTGCTCTCCGGCTCGTGCGGAACTCGCGACGAACTTCGCCCATCCGGCCTCCCCGCCTGCGCCCCTCGCCCGTTGCGGGTTGAGTGGGCTGATGAGAAGTAAAGTATGAAGGGACCCCCAAAGGGGTCCCTTCTATTAAAGTTCGCACTAGAACTCGTTTTGAGCTTCTGCGTTGGCTTTTGGTCCGTTCGGTACAGCCAGCTTCGTTTAAATCCGAGACACTGCGCTCAGCTCGGCAGATTTCGGAGCGCAAATCATGCCAGCCACGCTAATCGTAAGTGTTATATACAAACCGCTCACCACTAGCCGAACCTTGCACCGCCTCGTGTTATCCAGCTCCCTCGTCTCTAGCTCAAACACGGTCGGGCTCACCCATGCGCAACATGCAAAGAGTGTCCTTGAATCCCAATCGGGAGCAGTATCGTGCTCCCCCTCATGCGTTGCAAACTGGAATAGATCCCCGAGCGGCTTTATTTTCTCGGGATTCTCTTTCCAAACGCCTTTCGATGCAGAAACGTCATACCTCTCTCCGTTTTTAATGAGCGAAAAGCAGACATCACCATTCTTAAACTCGAGCTCGAATCGCTGCATACCATAATCGTTGTCAATGAGCTCGTGACTTCCGCTTAACACGCTTTCACTGCGCCGACCACCGTGCTCCGAACCGGCAACGACTGGTAAGCTTTCAATCGGCTTACTCCCGCACAAGCGAGACATGCCCAATACGCCATAGAGAGGATCGAGCAAAGCCTTGCTCCCCGTCGTCGAACTCGATACCGCCACGACAAGATTGTCCTCGGGGCGCACGTAGCACAGCTGTCCAAATAGACCGGCGCATCTGTATCCGCCGCCGCGGCACATCCAAAATTGATAGCCGTATCCGTTATTGTCCTCCGTTGCCTCCGGTGGATAATAAGGCTGTGTCTCGACCTGTTTAGTTGTCGCAGCATCAATCCACGCCCGCGGGATGATCTCTTTACCGTCCAGCATTCCCCCATCAAGAAGGCACTGCCCAAATTTAGCCAAGTCGGGCGTAGAGAGATGAAGGCCAAATCCTCCGGTGCTGTGATGCCCAGCGTCCTCCTCCCACCACCATTGCCTTATTCCAAGCGGCTCAAACAGATGCACACGAAGGTACTCGGACTCCTTCCGACCACTCACCCGCTCAACCAGCAAGCTAAGAAGGTGCGAGCACAGCGAATCGTAATGAAATCGTCCGGCAGGGTCCCAATCCATCTCGCGCCCAACAACTTCGAGCGCCCAATCATCATTGCCGCCGAGATACGAAATGCCCGCATCCTGACCAAGACGCATCGTCAAAAGGTCTCTGATCGTCACGCCCAGCATGCGTTTATCGACCACATGACTTCTATACTCTGGGAACCAATCGATCCAGGGAGCGTTAAGGTCGACCTTACCCTCGTTCACCAAATAACCGATTGCAATCGAAGTAAATGATTTGGTTACCGAATACAGCGGGTGCACGCAGTCAAGCTTAAATGGGGCGAGAGAACGGGCAAATACCGTCTCGCCATTTTGATTAACCACAATGGACCGCACTTCCACACCGAGCTTTTGAAGTTCGGCCAAGTACTCATTTCCCAAGTCCTCATTAAATATGACACCCATGATTACATTGTCCTTTTCGACGGCATGCATCAAACCAGAAGCCGCCCCGCTGCTCGCACAGCAAGGGCGGCCCTCCAAACAAGAAGCAACAAAGCTACTTGGCAGACTCGAGCTGTTCGTCCTTATACGTTGCATATGTTAGGACAAACGACACAATACTCGAAACCACAATACCCGCAATGACGAAGAGTAGGCAATTCACACCCATGGCGCCCGAAGGATCGATGAAGCCCGGGAACGCGCAGAAACCGCCGCCAGTAAACTCGAACATCTTAGTTCCCAATGCACCGATGATCAGACCGCCTGGCACCGAAGCAATGCAGCTAATGATAAACGGCTTTTTGCGCGGAAGCGTAATGCCGTAAATACAAGGCTCGGTAATGCCAAAGAAGAATCCTGAGATAAACGCCGGCCAGCCAAGCTCCTTAAGCTTGACGTCCTTAGTTTTGAGCAGAATTGCCAAAACAGCGAAGGACTGGGCATAGGAGCAGACCATGTAAGGAGCCATCACAATATCCCAGCCCTGCGAAGCAATGTTCACGAGCATCAAGGCGATAACGCTCCAGTGGAAACCAAAGATAACCATAACCTGCCAAATTGCAGTCAGCACCACGCCGCCGAGTGCGCCGCCGATAACCGGAAGGCTATAGAGCGAGTTGAACAGCAAGCTCATGAGGTTTGTGATGAACGTTGCGATAGGCCCGATAATCAGGTACGTCGCGGGAACCATGACCACAAGCACGCACGTAGGAACAAAGAAGAACTTGATGTACTCAGAGAAGTGCTTGCGGCACCATTTCTCAAGCTTTGCGGCAAACCAAACCGAAAGGATAATGGGGATAACTGAACTCGTATATCCAGAGGACGGCATAATGACCGGGATACCGAGGAACGTCGTGTAGTAGTTCATCGCAAACGGCGTGTTTGCCAGAACGGCGCCGAGCACCTTGCCGCTGGTAATATTCACCATGGTCGGATATGTAAGCGCGATGCCGAGCGTCATGCCGATAAATTCGCTGCAGCCAAACTTCTTTGCAGCCGTATATCCCAAAATAATCGGCAGGAAGTAGAAAAATCCATCACCGGCAGCATAGAGTATCTGATAGATACCGTCATTGGCGGTAACCCAGCCGAGTGCCACAAGAATACTTAAGATACCCTTGATCATGCCCGCAGCACAGAGAACGGCAAGAATGGGTTGAATTACACCCGAAATCGTATCGATGAGCGCACTCACGAGATTTCCGTGTTTGACTGGCTCTCCGTCCTCATCGACCTCGCCAAGGCCCTCCACGCCGGAAGCCTTCAAAGCAGCATCGTAGGCATCCTCAACAACGTTGATTCCAACAACAACTTGGTACTGGCCATTGGCGTTAACAACTTGAACCACGCCCTTTAAGGACTCGATGGCCTTGGTGTCAGCCTTTGATTCATCACGCAATTTAAAGCGGAGACGCGTCATACAATGCGCAATGCTTACAATATTCGAGCTGCCGCCCACTAAGCCAACGACATCTTCGCCAAGCTTACGATTAGTGAGCTCTTTACTCTCGCTCATTTTTTCTCTCCTCAGTGCGACCTTCATCGGCAAGTCACCCGCCGGTGCTTTGGCTTCTTAATGAAACTCAGGCCAGAAGTCCTTATTTGCTTCAATCAGCTCATCGAGAATCTGCTTTGCCACAGAAGCCGAGGGAACGGTCTTTGAAAGTGTCAGAGCCTGCCAGAGCTCCTGATACGAATGGTCAATCCAGGCAGAAACAGCCAGCTTTTCAACCGACACCTGCTGCTCCATCAAACCCTTTTGGAATTGAGGAATGCTGCCCTGATTTATCTTCTCGAATCCGTTGGCGCCCACAATGCACGGAATTTCAACCATAGCCGTTGAATCAAAATTGGAGACCGCACCATCGTTGGGAACGATCAGAGTGAAATGCTCCCTCGTGTTTTCAGCCAAAGCACGTGCAAGGTCAACAATATATTCCGCGTGAGTATCCGGCTTGAGATTAAATCCCTGAGCCGTGCCCTTCTCGGCAATATTCCGTGCCGTAGTAAAGACGCGCTTCTCGCGTCCCTCCCTTACCTCATCGGTACGCGTATGATTCGGGTCAGTATGAGCAACAACATAATCCGAGAAAAGGTAGTATTTGAGATACGTATTTGGAATCGTATTCGGGTCAAGCGCGTAGACGTCTTTCGCCTTTCGGAATGTTGAATCCCACGATGCATCGACAAACTCGAGTCCGGAGTCTTTGCCTGCATAGCCGTTCTCTGCCATATTGGCCTTGATTGTCGGCATGAGGTCATTGCCCTCGTGGTCGAAGATATGTGTCCACCAACCGAAGTGATTCAGTCCGTAATAGCCGATTTCAAGGTCCTTGTGGTCCTTCAAGCCGCACATCTGCGCCATGATATCCATGAGTGCGATTGGCATATCGCAGATATTGATGATGCGCGAATCGGGACGAAGTCGACGAGTCGCCTCGGCCACAATCGCCGCAGGATTCGAGTAGTTAAGCATCCAGGCGTTGGGTGAATACTTCTCCATGTAATCGAGAATTTCAATAACGCCGCCTATAGAGCGAAGCCCGTATGCAATGCCGCCAGGTCCGCAGGTCTCTTGACCCACGACCCCATATTTCAACGGTATCTTTTCATCCTTTTCGCGCATCGCATACTTACCGACGCGAATTTGAGCGAGAACAAAATCAATTCCAGAAAAAGCGACTTCAGGATCGGTCGTGTAATTAAAGGCTACCTCCGGCGCTTCTTCTTTGATAACGATTGCGCATGCTTTTGCAAGAATCTCCTGGCGCTCAGCATCGTTATCGTAAAGAGTGATCCTGCTAATAGGGAAAACATCCCTCTTCGAAAGCAAAGTCAGTACGATGCCCGGCGCATATGTGCTTCCGCCTCCCGCAATCGTTACAGCATACGTTTTATCTGCCATCGAATGTCTCTCCTCTCCTGTCTAGACATGTTTATGTCTTGCTTAAATATAGAGTTTCCTATTAGCATTTGTCTAGACAGGTCTTTGTTTATGGATGAACGGTTGTCTTTTTTCCGTAAACGGTGTTGCCGGAATCGATTTATAGTTAGGAACGGCGTTTTTCTTTACAAAGGATTCAGGAGGCTCACATGGGAAAGTCCCTATACGGTGAGATATATTGCAGCCTCAGATCAGAGATAACTAGCGAAGCCATTCCCGTTGGGTCCTTTTTGCCCTCGGAGCTGTCTCTCATAAAGAAATTTAATTGTTCGAGAATGACTGTCAGAAAAGCAATATCACTCTTAGCAAACGAGGTCTTGTTCAATCAATCAAAGGCCGAGGCGTTAAAGTCATCAGTACGCCGCAAAATGGACTCGACAAAGAAAGCGCCTTCACCGTTTGCGGCCTCTCGTCATTCACAGAGTCCGCCCGTGTTATTGGCGCTGACTCCCATTCTAAAGTAATCTTTTTTGAGCATGTCACAGCTGACGAAGAGCTGTCCGCACTGACAGGAATGACAGTTGAAGCAGATTTGACCCATCTGGGGCTTTTGCGCACGCTCGATTCAAAACCCGTAGCCATAGACCGCCATTACTTCTTGACCGAAGCCGTGCCGGGAATCAATGAGGATAATGCCATCAAATCATTATTCCGCTATATCGAAGATGATCTGGGGAAAACGATTTCCGTTAGTCAAAGATCAATCACGATTGAAAAGCCTACAAAGGAAGACTGCGAGTTGCTCAATATCCCAGAAAACGACTATCTGGCAGTTATGAGGAGCAGAACATTCGATTCTCTTGGGCTACAGTTTGAATACGTTGAGTCAAAATACATTCCGAGCATTTTTCATTTTCATGACACTGCGACACGAACACCGCTGCCATAATTCTTGGCTCAGCAGCATTGCCATGATAAACCAGACGCAATGAGCGGACCAAAAGTCTAAGCCTGAGCCCACTTATCCGTTGGGAAACCGCATCCCACTCCGACTACAAATTCCGGGTCGTACTTTCCGCCAAGGCCCTCAACTGGAAACTGCATCCCATTTCTCGGCCAAATACTGGGATGCGGTTTCCACAGAGCCCCTCAACGGGAAACCGCATCCCATTCCAAAGGCAAATTCCGGGACGCAGCTTCCGCAACCCCGCCCATCCGGAAAGCCCATCCCACTCCGCACACATCCGGGCATAGAACAATCAGCTTATTAGGCCTTCCATCAATAAAGGGCGCCTTCGTGTCATGAAAAAAGCCCGAGGATTTCGGGGCTTTCACTTCTAGTATTATTTCGCACGCACGGCAGCGACTGCCTACTCGCCCAGCACGGCTTTCTTTGCGGCTGCGGCCATGTTGTCCAGATCCTCCTTGGTGGGGTGATCCTTCGCGGCAACCCAGTTGTCGAGCAGCATCTTAAATCGGGCGTTTTCGGGATCTTGCTCAAGCATTGCCTCGTAGCGCTGCTTGACCGCGGGGCCCATCTTGCCCTGGCACATCGCCCAGCCCGCAAGCTCGGCATCCCCAGCCAAATTGGAAGTTACGCGATCAATAATCTGCTGGTAATAGCTCTGGTCGGCCCCAAAGCCGCAGGTGCCAAACAGGAAGACGCGCTTGCCGTGCAAGGCGGAGAGCAACGCCGCGACCGAAGGCGTGCACGCGCCCTTGTCGCACCAAAAACCGACGAGCACCGTGTCGGCCGCGCAGGCGCCCTGCGCCTCGAGCGCAACCTGATCTGCGTCCGCATCGTCGCTCAACGCTGCGGCGTGGACAAACTCAACGCCCGCAGCCTGCAGAGTGCGCTTGATCGCACCCGAAACCATCCTGGTATTACCGCTCTTGCTGTTAACCACCAAAGAGCACGTCATAGTCACGTTGCCTCGTTTCCCCCAAAACTAAAGCCACTAATGCAATTTATTAGATGAATATCTTAGTACTAACGTGACAGATGTAAACCACCGTCTGTCGATTGATTAATTTGCCCCACGGGCTTGCTCACTGGGCGAACTGGCTGCGGTAGAGCTCGGCGTAGAAGCCGCCTGCCGCTAGCAGCTCGTTGTGCGTGCCGCGCTCGATAATCTCGCCGTCGCGCATCACCAGAATGCAGTCGGCGTTGCGGATCGTCGACAGGCGGTGCGCCACGACAAAGCTCGTGCGGCCAGCCATGAGCTCGTCGAATGCCGCCTGCACCTGTAGCTCGGTGCGCGTATCGATGCTCGAGGTCGCCTCGTCCAGCAGCAAGATCGCCGGGTCGGTGAGCATGACGCGCGCGATGCACAGCAGCTGTTTTTGGCCCTGGCTAAACGTGCCGCCATCCTCGCCGATGACCGTATCGTAGCCACCTGGCAGCTGCACGATAAACTTGTGCGCATGCGCGCGCTTGGCGGCCTCGATGATCTGCTCGCGCGTGGCTCCTGGGCAACCGTAAGCGATGTTGTCCGCCACCGTGCCCTCGAACAGCCACGTATCCTGCAGCACCATGCCAAAGGCGCGGCGCAGGCTCGCGCGCGTGTAGTCACGCGAAGACCGGCCATCGACCATGATGCGTCCGGCATCGATATCGTAAAAGCGCAGCAGCAGGTTGATGAGCGTCGTCTTGCCGCAGCCCGTAGGACCGACCAGGCAAAGCGCATGCCGGGTTTGGCGTCAATGCAAATGTCCTGCAGCAGCTTGCGGTCGGGCACGTAGCTAAAGTCCACATGCTCAAAGGCGACCTCGCCCTGCGGGGCAGCAAGCTCTACGGCGTCCGACGCGTCGGGTTCCTGCTCGCGTGCATCGAGCAGCGCGAACATGCGGCGCGCCGAGGCATACGCCGTCTGGATCTGCGTAATGACGTTGGTGACCTCGTTAAACGGCTTAGTGTACTGGTTGGCGTAGGACAGGAAAATCTGCACGCCGCCCACCGTGAGCGCCGCGGGCACGCCCGTGATCACGCCCACGCAGCCGATCACGGCGACCACGGCATAGATGATGTTATTGATAAAGCGCGTGCCGGGGTTGGAGAGCGAACCCATAAACTGTGCGCGCTCGCCCGCGGTGTAGAGCTCAGCGTTGAGGGCATCGAAGCGCTGCTGGGCGTTGGGACCATAGGCAAAGGCGTCGACAAGCTTTTGCTCGCCTACGTATTCCTCGATATGGCCGCCAAGCTGACCCTGAATGCGTTGTTGAGCCGTAAAGCTCTTGTTGGAGAGCTTGGCGATGGCGCCGGCGGCAAAGATGGAAAGCGGCGTGACGAGCACCACCACGAGCGTCATGGTCAGGTTGATGGAGAGCATAAACGCGAGCGTGCCAACGATGGTGATGACGCCGGTAAAGAGCTGGGTAAAGCCCTGCAGCAGACCGTCGCCCACCTGATCGACGTCGTTGACCACGCGGCTCATAAGGTCGCCGTGGGCATGGCTGTCGATAAAGCTGAGCGGCATATGGCTGAGCTTGTCGCTCGCCTCCACGCGCATGTCGCGCACCGTTTCGTAGGACAGGCGGTTGACGCAATAGCCCTGCAGCCACTGGAAGGCCGCAGCACCTACAACGACAATCGCGAGCTTGGTAACGAGCGGCAGCAGTGCATCGAAATCAACCTGGCCCGCGGCAACGATCAGGTCGATACCCTCGCCGATAAGGATAGGCGTGTAGAGCTGCAGGATCACCGAGACGGCGGCACTCACAAACGACGCTACAAACGAAATGCGATGCGGACGAACGTAGCCCATCAGGCGGCGGGTCACCGCACCCACGGGATAGCGCTCGGGATCGCCGGGCTGGCGCGGGCCGTCGCCCAGGTCGTTGAGGTTATCGTTACCGGACACGTTTGCCGTCATCGTGGCGACCGAACCGGAGGAAGTGTACGGATTCATTTAGCAGCCCTCCTTTGCGCAGACGGATGCGGGGACGGTTGGGGCGGACGTGGGCGTCGTGCTCCCCTGCTGGCCCTCGAGCTCCTCGCGGCGAAGCTGCGACTGGCAAATCTCGCGATAGAGTTGGCAGCCTGTGTACAGCCCGTCGTGCGTACCCAGACCCGCGACCGAACCGTGGTCGAGCACGCAGATCATGTCGGCATCGCGCACAGTCGAGACGCGCTGGCTCACGATCACCGTGGTCAGCGGGAGCCCGCCCGCGGCGGCGGCGCGACCACTGCGCTCGCGAATGGCGTGGCGAAGCGCCGCATCGGTCTTAAAGTCGAGCGCCGAGGCGGAATCGTCCATGATCAGAATCTGCGGCGAGCCCACCAGGCACGCGCAATGGTCAGGCGCTGGCGCTGACCGCCGCTGAAGTTCTTGCCGCCCGCCTCGACCGGGGCGTCGAGCCCCTGCGACTTGTTGCGCACGAACTCACTGGCCTGCGCCATATCGAGCGCCGCCCAGAGCTCCTCGTCGGTTGCCGCCTCGTCGCGCCAGGTCAGGTTGCTGCGGATGGTGCCGCTCACGAGCGACGCGCGCTGCGGTACGGTCGCAACCACATGGCGCAGCTGATCGAGCGGCCAGGCGCGCACGTCGGCACCCATTACGCTCACGCTGCCGATGCCCGTGTCGTACAGGCGCGGGATGAGCGAGACGAGCGTCGACTTACCGCTGCCCGTGCCGCCGATAATGCCGAGCGTTTTGCCCAGCGGGAGTTCCAGGGTTACATCGTTGACGGCATTTGCCGCGCCCGCACCAAACGAAAAGCTCGCATGGTCAAAGCTCAGCGCGGAAACCGGAGTGACGTCACCTGCCAGGTCGCTCGGCGCGGGCAGCGCGATTGGCTGGTTGCCCTCGTCCGTAATGCACGGCTCACAGTTGAGCACCTCGTTGATACGCGACGCACTGGCACTCGCTTGGTAAAGACCACGACCAAGTTGGCAACATACACGATGGAGGTGAGGGTCTGCGTCATGTAGTTCACAAACGCCATGACCTGACCCTGCGTGAGCTCGCCCACGTTGACCTGGATGCCGCCCACCCACAGGATGGCGCACACGCCTAGGTTCATCACCAAAAACGTGACGGGGTTGAGAATCGACGAGAGCTTGCCCACCGCGATGGCAGTATTGGCCTGGTCATCGGCGGCTTGGGCAAAGCGCTCGCGCTCGTGATCTTCACGCACAAACGCACGGACCACGCGAGCGCCCGAAAGGCCTTCGCGGCAGATAAGCGCGATGCGGTCGAGCTTTGCCTGCAGCTGCTTGTAGTACGGAATGCAGCGCGCCATGACAAACCAAAACACCAGGCCGATGGCGGGCGTGCAAATCAAAAAGATCATGCCGAGCTTAAGGTCGATGGCAAGGGCCGCAATCATGGAGCCCACCGCCAGGAAAGGCCAGCGGATGAGCATACGCACGCCCAGCGCCACGGCGAGCTGCACCTGGTTGACGTCGTTGGTAATGCGCGTGATGAGCGACGGCGTGCCGAAGCGATCGAGCTCAGCATAGCTCAGCTTGTTGATGTGCTTGTAGAGTGCGCCGCGAATGTCAGTACCCATGCCCTGCGAGGTGAGCGCCGCCATCTTTTGGCAAACAAGCGTAAACGAGATGCCGATCACGGCCATGGCGGCGAGCACCATGCCATAGTGGACGACGGCGTTAACATCGTGTGCCCCAATGCCCTTGTCGATCATCTGGGCAATCACCAGCGGCGTAAGCAGGTCAAAGATCACTTCGATCAACTTGCACGCAGGTCCAATCACCATATACCGGCGAAACTTACCACCAAAACGCCTGAGCAACTCAATCATGTATAGGCGCTCCCTATCATCATCTCTATTCAATCTGATTCATGATAGTACGGAGAGCCAAGGGGATGCGTAAGCAACGCATCACAGAACGAGTCCTTGAAACAATCAGGAAACCAAACGACCTCCCTGCGCTGAAGCACACACCCACAGATGCCCGGACCACGTAACCACCAATGTTCTGGCGCAGCCAGCGAGCAGCGGGAGCATGGGGATCGAATTGTTCAGCTTAATGCGCCCTTGCGGGTGAGTTTGGACGACATGGCCCGGCCGGCGGCGAGGTATTTGGTAGTCGAGCGATCCCGCAGGCAAAGCCGAGGACCAGCGAGACACCAAATACCTCGTCGCCGGCCGGGCCATGTCGCGGCACCAAAAAGCGCCCGTGCGCTCGATGGATCCGGATGCCCGACAGAGGCTCCTTATGGCTGCTTCCTTCCGGACCTGACCAGATTCGGAACATGTCGTCATCCGAACCCATCGAACGCGCTAGGCGCTCGATATATCTTACCCGCTCCCGCCCGATGGGGCAAGGTAGCTAATTTGGGACGGGGCTAATTTGACTACTTTTGAGTTGCGGTGGAATAGTTCCTGTTTTGCGGCTCAAGGCCAAAAACAGGAACTATTCCACCGCAAGTTATTGGGGGATGGGTTTTAGAGGCGGGCGAGGTCGTAGGCTTGAGCGGCTGCTTCACCGGCGCAGATGAGGTTGGTTGTGGCTTCTTGCACACCGAGTGCCTGGTCGAGGGGCATGGGCTTGCGGCAGATCGGCAAAACCAAGTCAATACCCCGCCCATACACCGCATCCAGGTTGTCAGCACGACCGCCCACGACGGCGACCACCGGCTTGCCATAGCGTTTCGCACGACGGGCCACGCCCACTGGCGCCTTGCCGGCAGCGGATTGCTCGTCCATATTGCCCTCGCCCGTTATGACCAGGTCGACATCGCGCACGCGCTCGTCAAACCCAATCAGATCAAGCACCGTCTCCACGCCCGAGCGTAGCTCCGCACCGAGCGCTAGCAGCGCGGCGCCCAGGCCGCCGGCGGCGCCGGCACCGGGCACACCGAGCACCGAGCCAAATGTCCGCACACCCTCGGGCACGCGCAACAACCCCTGAGCCCGCGCCCCGGTAATCGCCGCATCGAGCAGGCGACCATAGCCGACCATCCAGCTGTCGTACCTGCGCAGCGCCTCGGCATCATCCGTCGGCAGACCCTTCTGCCCGCCAAACACCGCCAGTGCGCCTCGACGCCCCACGAGCGGATTCTCGACATCGGAAAGCACCACGACACGCGCGCCATTCAGTACCCGAAGCGCTGGTGCCAAATCGATACCCGCCACGTGTTCAAGGCCCGCGAGACCGGGGGCGATATTGCAGCCACACTCATCAACAAGGTGGGCACCCAGCGCCTGCAGCATGCCGGCGCCACCGTCGTTGGTGGCACTGCCGCCCAAACCAATATAGATAGTCTTTACCCCAGCACGGACCGCACGGAGCATCAGCTCGCCCACGCCATAGGTTGTGGCCGCCAACGCCGCCGACTCCGTGCAGGACGAATACCCAATACCCGCCGCCTCGGCCATCTCAATTACAGCCGAGTCGTGCTCGTCGTCCACCAGCATCCGGGCAGCCACGCGATCATCCAAGGGCCCTGCAACCTCACAGGTCGAGAGCTCGCCACCGCGCGCGGCGATGGCGTCGAGCGTTCCCTCGCCACCATCTGCCAGCGGCAAAGCGCCCAGCTCGGCATCGGGCCACACACGGCACACGCCTTCGGCAACGGCCTTCTCCGCCTGCGCGCTCGAAACGCTGCCCTTAAAGGAATCGATCGCCAGCAGCACACGGCGGGGCCGGCGCTGCACGGGGCCATAGTTGAACGTCTCGCCGGCGAGATCTCCAACACCCGCAAGCGCCTCGGCGTGAGCCGCATGCGCCTCAAGGTTCAAACCGCAACCGACACCGTCGACACCGCGCAGGCCAGCAAAATAGCTGCTCAGCACTTCACGGCACTCGCCTGCCAGCACACCGGCGGTCACATTAAACCGATGGTTCAGGCGCGAGTCGGCATTCAAATCGTATAGGGATCCCAACGCGCCCGCCTTGGCGTCACTCGCGCCATACACGCAGCGTCCCACGCGCGCGTTAACCATAAGCCCTGCGCACATGCAGCAAGGCTCGAGCGTTACGTAGACCGTGCAATCGGAAAGGCGCCAGCGACCGAGCGACCGAGCAGCGGCGCACAGGGCCACAAACTCGGCATGAGCCGAAGGATCCTGGTCGAGCTCGCGCCGATTGTGAGCCCTCGCGACAATCTCGCCCGCGCGCACTACCACGGCACCAATCGGTACCTCGCCCACCGCAGCGGCGGCGCGAGCCTCCGCCAGCGCCTCGCGCATGAACTTCTCGTCGATTTCGGTGATCGTCATCGTTCGCCTTCCCTGTTGCAAATTCAAAACGATGCTATCATTACGACTCACGGAGAGATGGCAGAGCGGTTGAATGCGGCGGTCTTGAAAACCGTTGAGCGCGAGAGCGTTCCGGGGTTCGAATCCCCTCTCTCCGCCACTTTTAGTGATGCACCGGTGTCATGGTCCGCTCAAACAGCGCATCGACCACGTCGGCCATCTCGGGTCGACGCTCAAGATCGTGGCCCGATTCCCACCATATCGTGAAAAGTCGAATAATACCGCCGGCGACAAACTCAGACGTCGTCTCGAGTGACACGGGGGCCAGGGCATCCTCGGCAAGCACGTTCATCACACGCTCGCGGATGGAGCGGGCAATACGGTCGCAAATAACGTTGGTCAGCATTCCCGACATGCTGCTCGCCAAAATGTTGTCCATGAGCTGCTCATGGGCCAGAATCAGGTCCATGGCATCGTCCAAAATCGCGTGCCGAAGCGCGCGCACGTCCTCGGCAGACACTGCGCCGGCCTCATCGGGCTGTTTTTGCGGCAAGCCCGACATAAGCTCATCGATATAAAAGGCAAAGTAATCGTTCTTGTCGCGAAAGTGCTTGTAGAACGTCGTACGGCGAATCATGGCGCGGTCGCACAGCATGGCAACCGTCAGGTCCTCAAAACGATGCTCCTCGAGAAGTTCGGTGAAGGCATCGAACAGGGCGCGGTAGGTTTTCTTAATGCGAAGGTCCACTGGTATCGCCATCCTCAGGGCAAAGACAACACTCGTCAATCTGTCGCATATCTTACACCTGTACCTCGCGCGCTTTGCCCCGGTGCCAACCCCGCCGAAAACATAACGCTTACCGGAAAGTTCGGCACGACAAAACGTTGCGGGTATACTAGTAGCGTTACACCAACGGCAGCCGGCGGAAGACGCCGCGGCCATTCGAAACGGAGACACCATGATTCCCGTCATCATCGGTATCGTTGTTGTCGTTGTGATTGTCTGCGCCATCGCCGGCATCTACAACAACATGGTCACCAAGCGCAATCGCATTGATAACGCCTGGCAGAATATCGACACGCAGCTGCAGCGCCGCAACGACCTGATCCCTAACCTAGTCGAGACCGTCAAGGGCTATGCCAAACACGAGCAGGACACGCTTGCCGCCGTGGTCAACGCGCGCAACGCCGCCGTGAGCGCTACCACGCCCGAAGCCAAGATGGAAGCCGACAACGTGCTGACCGGCGCCCTGCGCCAGCTCTTCGCCGTGGCCGAGGCTTACCCCGATCTTAAGGCGAACACCAACTTTACGCAGCTCCAAGCCACGCTCGAAGACACCGAGAACAAGGTGAGCTACGCGCGCCAGAGCTACAATGACTGCGTGCTCAGCTACAACAACGCCATCCAGACGTTCCCTGCCGTCATCTTTGCCGGCATCTTCCAGTTTAAGGAGCGCCAGGGCTTCGAGGCCGCCGAAGCAGCCCGCCAGGCCCCGACCGTCAAGTTCTAACTAACAAGGCCGAGTCTTAAGCCAGTTCATCAACCCTTTGGGGCCCAAGGCACAAACCTTGGGCCCTTTTCTTATCCACGCACAACGCGCGCCCAGTAGGCCGCGCGCCATCCCTCCCGGCGCATTCCGCAGGACGCAAGAAGCCCTCGCCGCACGAAGTGCGCAGTGATGGCTTCTTGCATGTCCGAGGACGCGCCGGGAGGGAACATGGCATCGGCGGCGTCTTGTATTGCCTCGAGCTTTCCAAAGCTGTCTGCGGCGAGAAGTGTTTCCACCTCAAAGCCCGATCGCTCATAAAAGAAGTGATCTGCCCCGTCAGCTCCCCAATACGCCTGATAAGTTCGTCCTTGCCCACCACCACATCGACCGGATCGCGGTCGTCGCCTAAATCGCGCGTGTAGTCGGCCAGTGCCTGCCGCAGCGCCTTCACCACGCCCACGTAGTCCACGATAAGGCCGTTGCTCCTGCCCTCGGCCACGCGATTGGCGCGCGATGGCCTGCATAAGGCCGTGTGCCTTCATGGGCTTGTCGAAATACATCACCGACAGGGGCTTCACGTCAAAGCCGGTGAGCCACATGGCACACACGAACACGATACGAAGGGGATTGTGAAGTGAAGTATTTGCGCAAGCTCGGTGCGGAGCGTGCCATCCGCGCCCAGCTTGCGTACGGGAATGCCGTCGCGCAGGATGTTGTACTTGGCCTCGTTGATCTGGAAGCAGGGAATCCCCCACAAACGTATGCTCGAGCGTCTTGATCGCCTCGGCTACGTCAGCTTCATCCATCCATTCGTTAAGTTCGGTCAGTGCGCTTTCCAAATCGCGCCTAAGCAGCACGTCATGGTAGCTCTCGCGCCCAAGTGTGCCATACAGCCCAAGCTTTTCCTCATCGAAGCAGCACTGGATGTCCCATCCAAGTTTCGTGAGCAGCTCGCCTGCTGGTTTCTGCACGGCCTCTTCTTCGGAATAACGGTTCTTGGACATGACAAGCTCCTAGATTCTTGCCTGCAGATCTTCTGGCGTCGGTAGGTATTCGAGGTATTGCTCCGGCAGCACATCCCCAAGCCGATACTCGCTCACGCCTATGGGCGCCGCAATATCCCTAAGCGAGTATTCGGCCACCACGTTATCTTTTTCCTTACAAAGCAAAAGGCCAATCGTGGGGTTGTCCCCTTCGTTAGCAAGCTCACCATCCACGGCAGCAACATAGAAGCTCAATTGTCCGGTAAACTCCGGTTTGAACTTCTCGTTCTTTAACTCAATGACTACATAGCTTCGCAGTTTGACGTTGTAGAACAATAAGTCTATGTAGAAGTCCTCTTGGCCGACCGTTAGGTGATACTGCCTCCCCATAAACGCAAAGCCTGTTCCTAACTCCAACAAGAGCTTGGTCACATTGGAAACCATCTGCTCTTCGATGTCGTGTTCCTTTAGCCCTTGTTTAGCAGTGATGAAGTCAAAAACGTACGGATCTTTGAGCACTTGTTGAGCAAGCTCACTTTCAGGCGCGGGCAGAGTGCGCGTAAAATTGGTGGCCTTGCCCGCGAGCGCCTGACGCTCATAGAGCTTTAGATCGATCTGATGGTCGAGAACGGCTTGCGACCATCCATTTTCGACAATGGCATTCCTATACCATTCGCGACGGCGCCCGGTTCAGTCTTGTCCAGGAGCTTCACGATGTGTCCCCAGGGAATTGTGCAATAGCCATTGCACAATTCTGAGTCAACCTCGCGCGCAAACTTTGCCATGTACTTGAGACTGCGGACAGAAAAGCCCTTGATTCCGGGGAAGGCGGATCGGATGTCTTGCGAAAGCGTGTCGATGAATTTGTTGCCCCACTGGGAACGCGCGACAATCTCATTACCGATAAGCCAGTACATACGCACCATTTCGGAGGATGCTTTTTGCACAGCGTTGGCGCGTGCCCGATTGACGATAAGGACGATGTGATTAAAAGCGTCCTTGTACTCTTCGTTGTTCATCAGCATGGCTAGACCTCGATCTCGCCGGACATGAGTTTGGTGAAGCTCACGCCCGTAAGCTCGGCGGCCTGTTTGGCCACGTCGCGCATGTTCTTGGGTATGCGAACCGTAACCGCCACGTTTTCGCCCTCGACCAAATAAGCCTTAAGCTCGCTTTCCGTAACGTTCCCGTCGATGAGGTCTGCGTAGCGCACGGTTCCTCCTTGCTTGCATGATGCAATACAGTATGTGGGCTCAATTTTATCAGACGTAGTAATGCGCAAAATGGCACTGTATTTACCGCACGAGCCATGGTCGCGGGGTTGCGCGCTAACGCAGCGGCGGTAAACCCAGTGCCTTATAGTGAACTCATAATGGACAGCGGCATCGCCCTGCGCTCGAGCGGCATCGCCCCCGACCGCTTCATCGCCGTTTTCCACACGGGCCTGGGAGTCTCCCTACTCCTAGCCGGCCTCATCTTCGGCCGCAACTACGGCAAAGCTTAGCAGCAAAGAAAACAGGGCGCACGGCCCATATATACAAAAAGCGCGGCCTAAAAGGCCGCGCACCATATTCAATTCAGCCAAGTAATCCCCTGTCGCGACAGCGCCGAGCCGCAGGGCAGAGAGCAAGTTCCCTCCCAGCGCACTCCGCAGGACGCAAGAAGCCTCGCCGCACGAAGTGCGCAGCGAGGGCTTCTTGCATGTCCGAGGACGCGCCGGGAGGGAACTTGCTCTCCGCCCGGACGGGTAAGACAAATTACGCGACGGTGTAAACCCAGTCGTGCTTATCCTCGATAGCACCAGACTGGATACCAGTCAGGGTCTCGCGGAGCTTCTTCATCACAGGGCCGATCTCGGTGTAGCCAGCCGGGAAGGTAACAGTCTCGTCGGCGCCGTAAACCTTGTTGTCGATCTCGCCAACCGGGGAGATGACGGCAGCAGTGCCGCACAGGCCGCACTCGACAAAGGTACCGGCCTTGACCTCAGCCCACTCGACGGGACGCTGGTCAACGGTCATGCCCAGGTCCTCAGCGACCTGAACGAGCGAACGACGCGTGATGGAGGGAAGAATGGAGTCGGTGTGCGACTGCGGAACGACGAGCGTGCCGTCCTCCTTCACGAACAGGACGTTGGCGCCACCGGTCTCCTCGACATAGGTGCGGGACTCGGAGTCGAGATACAGGTTCTCGGCATAGCCCTCGCGGTGAGCCTCCATCGTGGGCTTCAGGGACATGGCGTAGTTGAGGCCAGCCTTGATGTTGCCAGTGCCGTGCGGTGCGGCGCGGTCGTACTCGGAAACGCGCAGCTTGACAGGCTTGAGGCCACCCTTAAAGTACGGACCGACCGGGGTCACGAGAATGCGGAACGTGTACTCAGGAGCGGGAGCCACGCCAATCACGTCACCGGAGCCGATCATAAACGGACGCACATACAGGGTTGCGCCAGAACCGAAGGGCGGAACCCATGCGGCGTTGGCAGAGACGACCTGCTTGACGGCTTCGACAAACTTGTCCTTGGGGAACGGGGGCATCTCCAGACGCTGGGCGGAGTTGTACATACGCTCGGCGTTCATATCGGGACGGAAGCAGACGATGCTGCCATCCTCGGCGGTGTAGGCTTTCAGGCCCTCAAAGACCTCCTGGCAGTAGTGGAAGATGCCGCCGCACTCGGAGACGTGCATGGTGTGGTCGGTGGTCAGGCCGCCCTCGTCCCACTCGCCGTCCTTCCAATGGGCCTCGTAGCTGTAATCGGTCTTCATGTAGCTAAAGCCGAGGCTACCCCAATCGATATCCTTCTTCTCGACAGTCATATGTCGCTCCTTACATACACGGTTGCATACTCGCGAACCCGCACGCAAGGACCGAAGCCGGCCGCGTCGCAACGTCGCATACCCGGAGCGTAGAGCCGGGCAGGACACGCGGGCAGCATCAAAGCCGATGGCGCGTCGATTCGCATGCAGGTGATTGTACTCCCCGCACGCCTTAGACAAAACGATTTTCTTTAACTAAGTAAAGTATTTTCATTTGCCTTCTACACAAAAGGCCCGCCATCGAATCCGATGACGAGCCTTGGAATTAACGTCCGTAAACAAGCTCGGACTAGGCGTTCTTTTTACCGAGCTTAGCCTTAACCAGACCGACCACGGTCGGGATGATCGACACGGCGACAATGCCCACGATCAGCAGCTCAAAGTGCTCCTGCACAAACGGAATGCCACCAAAGAAGTAACCAAGCAGCGTAAAGACCGTCGACCAGGTAATGCCACCCAGCACGTTAAAGATGACAAAGTTGCGCCAGTGCATACCGCCCATGCCGGCGATAAAAGGCACAAAGGTGCGGATGAACGGGAAGAAGCGACCGAGGAAGATGGCCAGATGGCCCCACTTATCCAGGAAATCCTCGGACTTTTTGATACGCTCGGGCGTCATGGCCTTTACCTTGCCCGAGGCGATGATCTTGCGGCCAAAGAAGTGGCCGATCATAAAGTTGCACTGATCGCCCAGGATGGCTGCGGCCCATGCGGTGGCCAGAAGCGCCACGATGTTAAAGCCGCCGTTATGGGCAAAGAAGCCCGAGGCAAACAGCAGCGAGTCGCCGGGAAGGAACGGGAAGAACACCACGCCCGTCTCGATAAAGATGATCAGGAACACGCAGCCGTAGGCCATGAGCGGGCCGGCGGCGATCCAGCTGGCGATCGCAGTGCGCGGATCCTTAAGCAGCTCGGCGATAAAATTGATGAAACCCATGAAGTAAAACCTCTCAGTTGTGGGCGCGGACACGTCCAAGTTGACCAGTATACGGTTGCGGCGCGAGCACGGGCCAAACCCCTCAAAAGTCTTACTTCATTACCAGCAAGTTTGCATAACTGACACCTGTCGCGCAAAGCCGCCAAGATTACCCTTCCTAATCCCTAGCGAATCGCTATACTTTATTGAATCGCATTGTCACGGCGCTAAGGGAGGGCGGCCGGTGAGCTTTATCAACACCATTCGCGAGGACATCAAGACCGTCCAGGCGCAGGACCCTGCCGCGCAAAATGGCCTGGTCATCTTCCTGTCCTACCCCGGCCTGCACGCCAAGTGGAATCATGTACCCGAGCACTGGCTGTGGGAACACGGCCATCGATCGCTTGCCCGCGTGCTCTCGCAGTTAACCCGCCACATCACCGGCGTCGAGATTCATCCCGCCGCGCAGATCGGCAAGCGCTTCTTTATCGACCACGCCATGGGCGTCGTTATTGGCGAGACTACCATCGTGGGCGACAACTGCGTGCTCTACCAGGGCGTCACGCTTGGCGGCACCGGCAACGAGACCGGCAAACGCCACCCCACCCTGGGCAACAACGTCACCGTGGGAACGGGCGCCAAGGTGCTTGGCAACATCCACATCGGCAACAACGTCAAGATCGGCGGCAACTCGGTCGTCGTCAAGGACGTGCCCGACAACTGCACCGTCGTGGGCGTGCCCGGGCGCATCATCAAGCGCAACGGCTGCCGCGTGTTCGAGGAGAGCTTCGACGCCAAGCAGCATCGCGAGTACATGCCCGACGATGCCGCCGAGCAGAGCGCCCTCAACCGTCAGGGCATCACCGAAAACGCCCGTCGCGTCAAGGAACTCGAGCAAGAGGTGGCCGAGCTCAAAGCCCTCGTCGCCAAGCTCGTAGACGAGCGCTAGGGCCGCGGGCAACCGCCACAGCATGAACGCCAACACAAAAGGCGCGCCAGGGAATCCGCTCCCGGCGCGCCTTCTTTTCGATGTGACATGCGGGACTGACCCTTTGTCACCTTATGCGAACTGGCTTAGGTAGAGGTCGGCATAAGCGCCCTCGGCAGCCAGCAGCTCCTTGTGCGTACCCTGCTCGATGATATTGCCGTGATCCATGACCAGGATGAGGTCGGCATCGACGATCGTCGACAGACGGTGCGCGATCACAAAGCTCGTGCGCCCGCGCATGAGCGCATCCATAGCACGGCCGATGGCGAGCTCGGTGCGCGTGTCCACGCTCGACGTCGCCTCGTCCAGGATGAGGATCGCCGGGTTGTTGAGCAGCACGCGCGCGATGGTCAGCAGCTGACGTTGGCCCTGGCTGATGCTCTCGGCATCGTTAGCCACACGCGTGTCGTAGCCCTGCGGCATAGTGCGCACAAAGAAGTCGACCCGTGCGGCACGTGCGGCCGCGACAATCTCCTCGCGCGTCGCCTCGGGACAGCCGTAGGCGATGTTCTCGGCAATGGTGCCATCAAATAGCCAAGCGTCCTGCAACACCATGCCAAACTGCTGGCGTAGCTCGCCGCGGTTCATGCGGCTCGTGTCCACGCCGTCGAGGGTAATGCGGCCGCCGTCGATCTCGTAAAAGCGCATGAGCAGGTTGATGAGCGTGGTCTTACCCGCGCCCGTGGTTCCCACCACGGCGATCTTCTGACCGGGCTCGGCGGTAAACGACACGTCTCGCATAAGCGGCTTGTCGGGCGAATAGCCAAAGCGCACATGCTCAAAAGCGATGCGGCCCTCCACCTTGCCCGGCAGCTTGGCGGCGGCCACCGGCAACGGATCGGCCTCCATCTCGGGCTCGTCGAGCAGGTCGAACACACGCTCTGCGCTCGCCAGCGCACTCTGCAGCGAGTTAAAGGTAAACGACAGCTCCGTCATGGGCTCGGACGCCTCGTAGATAAACTGGAGGAACGCCTGGAACACGCCGACGGTCATATGCCCGGCAACCAGCATGCTGCAGCCCACCAGCGCGATCACGATCTGCGCCAAACGGCCGATAAAGCGCACCGCGGGCCGACGGCGTTAATCATAAAGTCGGCTTGGTGCTCACGCGCGCCAGCTCCTTCGAAGCCTCGTGTACCTCGGCAGAGCTCTGGCGCTCGCGGTTAAACGCACGGATCACCAGACGGCCCGAGTAGCCCTCCTCGACCGCGCTCGTAATCTTGGACACCCACTCCTGGCGCTCGCCCGTCACATCGTGCGTGCGGCGCGACACGACCTTCGTCACCAGCAGCGAAAGCGCCGTAAAGAAAAAAAAGACGAGCGTGAGCGGCACGCTAAACACGAACATCACGCTCACGGCGCCCACCACGGTACCGATCGACACCAGCAACTGCAGCAAGCCGCGTTGCATGCTCTCGGACATCTTGTCCAAGTCGTTGGTCGCACGGCTGACGACCTCGCCGGGACGATGCGCGTCAAAGTAGGCAAGCGGCAGACGGTTGAGCTTTTGTGCGATGCGGTTGCGCAGGCGCAGGTTGAGGCGCTCGGCAACGCTCGACATCAAAAAGCTCTGGAGTGCGTAGAACGAGGCGGCGGCGGTCCAGATCATAAAGTAGATAAAGATGGTCCTGCCGCAGTTCTCCCAGGTAATGCTGAAGGTAGTGTTGTTGGCAAACGCCAGCTTCATGTGCCCCCACAGCTCATCGATCACGCGGGCGCTGTAAGCCGGCGCCGCGGTGTTAAAGATGGCATAGAACACGATGCTCGCGAACACGATATAGAAGCGCCAATGGTCGCCGGCGGCCTCGCTCCACAGGCGGCGCACCGTCGCCCAGGTGTCGCGGGGCGTCTCGTCCTCGTCCTCGTCGTCAACGTCGCGCATGCGCTCCGCCTCGGCGCGGGCGCGCTCGTCCTCGGCGCGCTCGTTTTCCTCGTAGATGCCTGGCGGCGAGCCTCGCGCTCCGCCGCTGCCTTGGCGTTTTCGTCCAGGTCGGACGTGGCGCCCGTCTCCTCGACTGTCTCTGCAGCCGCGACGTCATCGGCGATGCCTTGCTTCTTGAGCTCCTCGGTCATGCTACTCACCTCCCTTCATCTGCGATTCCGCGATAGCGCGGTACACCTCACAGGTTTTCATGAGCTCGTCGTGCGTGCCTAGGCCCACGACCTCACCGTCCTTGAGCACCACAATCTGATCGGCATGCAAAATAGTCGAGATGCGCTGGGCGATGATGAGCACCGCGGCATCGCGCGTCTCGTCCTGTAGCGCATGGCGCAGTGCCGCATCGGTCTTAAAGTCCAGGGCCGAAAAACTGTCGTCGAAGATATACAGATCAGCGTGCTTCATGAGTGCGCGGGCAATCGCCAGGCGCTGGCGCTGACCACCCGAGAAGTTCGTGCCGCCCTGGGCCACCGGCGTATCGAGCCCCTGGGGCTGGTCGAGCACAAAGGTGCTCTGGGCAACCTCCAGTGCATGGAGCATGTCAGCCTCGGTCGCGCCCTCGTTGCCAAAGCGCAGGTTGCTCGCCACCGTACCCGAGAACAGCCATGCCTTCTGCGGCACATAGGCGATACGCCCGCGGATATCGTCTTGCGAAAGGTCGCGCAGATCGACGCCGTTTAGGCGAATGGTGCCCTTCGTGGCATCGTGGAAGCGAAGCAAGAGCTTGGCCACCGTTGACTTGCCCGAGCCCGTCGAGCCACGATCGCGGTCGTCTGTCCACGGCGGCAGGCAAAACTCAGGTTGCACAGGGTGTCCTCGTCGGCATCGTCAAAACGGAATGACATATGGTCGAACACGGCCACCGCGCCGGCTCCATCTGCGGACTCGGGCGCCCCGTCGCCCAGCGTAGCCTTGCCGTCCACGATGCTCGGCTCGATTTCGAGCACCTGCTGCGCACGGTTGAGGCACGCCGCGGCGCGCGGAAGCGTCAGCACCACCATCTGCGCCATCATCACAAAGAACAGGATCAGGATCGCGTACTCCAACACGGCCGAGATGCTGCCGATTTGCATGGCATGGACGCCCACGCGGTTGCCGCCCACCCACAGCACCGCCACCTCGGCGATATTCATCAAAAAGAAGCTGGAGCTGTCGAGACCCACAAACAGGTGGTTGACCTTGATGGCATTGGCTGCGTAATCGCTAAACACCTCGTCCAGGCGCTGCTCCTCGTGGCGCTCCTTGTTAAATGCGCGGATGACGCGCACGCCCACGATGTTCTCGCGCAGCACCACGTTCATGCGGTCGATAAAGCTCTGCAGGCGCATAAAGATCGGCGCGGCGTTGGCAACGGTAAAGACCGCCGCCACCAGCACGATCGCAACGACCACGCCCAGCAGCGTGCCCATGGCAGGATCGATAAACCAGGCAAAGATGATGCCCGCCACGGCCAAGAACGGTACCGGTAACACCAGCTGAATCGTCTGCAGGATCGCTTGCTGGATCACGTTGATGTCGTTGAGAGAGCGCGTGATCATCGAACCCGTACCAAAGCGCTCAAAGTCGCTGGCGGACAGCTCGAGCGACTTATCGTAGACGGCGTTGCGAATGTCGCAGGCCACATTGGCCGCCAGACGGGCCGAAAGATAGCAGCCCAGCACCGCGCCGCCACTGGCCATGCCGGTCGCGATGAGCATATACACGCCGTTGCGCAAGATGTAGTCGATATCACCCGTCGTGATACCAGTATTGACCATATTCGCCAACATTGTAGGCACCAGCAGCGTGCCGACGTTATCTATCAGCAGTACAAACAGCGTCACCGCAATCAGCCCGCGATACGGCCTCATAAATCTCATTAAGAGTCGCATGTCTCCCCTTCGCCCTTGTCGTCAGCCTCGTTCTCGGCGGCCACTTGCCGTTTAAATGCCTCGCACTCTTCGTTAAGAACATGGGAGAACTTACCGACCAAGCGCATGATCTCGCGCTGTTCCCACGGCTCGAGCGCCTCGAATGCTCCGCTGGTATATAACAGGCTCTCCGTCAAGGTCGTCTTACCTGCGTCTACATGAGCAAGAATGCCAATATTGATGATTTTCATATGATTGTCCTCCATACAAGGCCCAGAAGGGCGCAAAAATCCCCAGCGACAAATACTTTTACCGCTGGGGATGATAGGTAGGACACACATGAAAACTGCGGCCAAGGCTGGCCGTTGTCTATCACGATATGAAATGAAAAGGCAAAAGTATTCTTAAATTGGGTACAAAAACCAAGCCCTCTCCTTGAGGACGTTTGTCTTTGTTCCCATTATCAAATTTTATTTAAGAATACCTTGCCGCATATTGATAAACTCCTTTGCTTGGTTTTTTATAGTATAGCATATCAAATTCCCAAAAGCAACCCTGTTAAGATAAATTTTTTCTGTCACTGCACCTCCGAGTTTTGCCTTGATTCTCATTTTCATTGCAACAGCCTCAGGACTCAGCGCAACGCGTTGCGCTGAGTCCTGAGGCGCGAATCCGGGTAGGCAACCCCAGAGGGGCCGGAATCCCCC
>JAQEDJ010000034.1 GCA_027669525.1 Coriobacteriaceae bacterium AM48-5
GTGGCGCCCCGAGCTCGCGCTCGAGGCCGCCGCGCGCGTGGATGCCGACCGTGCCGCAGGCAAGCCGCTGCCCCCGCTTGCGGGCGTGCCGCTGGCCATTAAGGACAACATGAACCTTGTGGGCACGCGCACCACCTGCGCTTCCCGCATGCTCGGGGACTACCAGAGCGTCTATACCGCCACCTGCGTCCAGCGCATGCTCGATGCCGGCTGCCTGCCATGGCAAGGCCAACATGGATGAGTTTGCCTTTGGCAGCTCCACCGAGAGCTCGGCGTTCCACCGCACCAACAACCCTTGGGATACCGAGCGCGTGCCCGGCGGCTCCTCGGGCGGTTCCGCTGCAGCTGTCGCCGCGGGCGAGGTCGCGCTCTCGCTGGGCTCGGACACCGGCGGCTCCATTCGCCAGCCCGCGTCGCTGTGCGGCGTGGTGGGCTTTAAGCCCACGTATGGTGCCGTGAGCCGTTACGGCGTGGTTGCCTTTGGCTCGTCGCTCGACCAGGTTGGCCCCTTCGGCCGCACGGTCGAGGATGTCGCGCTGGCCATGAACGCGCTTACCGGCGCGGGCCACGATCCGTACGACTGCACGAGCCAGGATTGCGCCGTCGACTTTACCGAGCATCTCAACGACAGCATCGAGGGCAAGCGCGTGGGCATCATTCCCGCGTTTATGGAGGCCGAGGGCCTGACGCCCGAGGTCAAGGCTGCTGTTCAGCGCGCCGCCCAGGAGCTGCAGAACCAGGCGCCGAGCTGGTCGAGGTCGACCTGCCGCACCTGGACGCCGCCATCGCTGCCTACTACGTCATCGGCCCGGCCGAGGCGTTCTCCAACCTGGCCCGCTTCGATGGCATTCGCTACGGTTATCAGGAGGAGGGTTGCGCCAACCTGTCCGACCAGAGCTCGCTGTCGCGCGCCCACGGCTTTGGCGCCGAGGCCAAGCGCCGTCAGATGCTCGGCGCCTACCTGCTGAGCTCGGGCGTGTACGACAAGTATTACTACGCCGCGCAAAAGGCCCGCACGCTCATCACGCAGGACTACGACGCCGCGTATGCCAAGGTGGACACCATCCTCATGCCCGCTTCGCCGCGCACGGCCTTTAAGTTTGGCGAGATCAGCGACCCCACGCAGATGTACCTCTCCGACCTGTACACCATCTCGCTCAACATTTGCGGCAACGGCGGTATCTCGGTGCCGCTGGGCCTGGGCGAGGACACTCAGCTGCCCGTTTCTGCCCAGCTGGTGGGTCCGGCGTTTAAGGACCGTCAACTGCTCACGTTTGCCCGCGCCCTGGAGCGCGGCTTTGCCGATGCCGCCACGGGTGCGCCCGCGCTTTCCGTCGCGCCCGATTTTGCCGGGAAGGGAGGCGAGCTGTAATGAAGGAGCTTTCCGAGGTCCTGCAGGATTGGGAGGCCGTGATCGGCCTGGAGATCCATACCGAGCTCACCGCACTCGATACCAAGATGTTCTGCAACTGCAAGCTCAGCCACGATGACGAGCCCAACGCCAACGTGTGCCCGGTGTGCCTGGGCCTGCCCGGCGCCCTGCCGGTGCCCAACAAGCGCGCCATCGAGAGCATCGTCAAGGCCGGTCTCGCCACCAACTGCGAGATCCAGCGCCACTCGATGTTCTACCGCAAGCACTACTTCTATCCCGATATGGCCAAGAACTTTCAGACCACGCAGGGTCCGGTCGCCTTTGCCATGTACGGCCATCTCGATCTGGATGTGACCGGTCGCGGTGCCGCCGAGCGCCCCGACTGCGCGTTTGGCGAGGCCGAGGCTCAGAGCCTGGCGAGCGCCTCGGCCAACGCCGAGGGCCTGTCTACGTCCATGTCCTCCACGATGCGCGAGGGCAATCAGCGCGCCGGCCATCTGGCCAGCTACGACGCGTCCAACCTGCAGATGCCCGAGCGTCGCGAGGACGGTTCCTACACGGTGCCCATCCGCATCCTGCGCATCCACATGGAGGAGGACGCCGCCAAGATGGTGCACGTGGGCGGTGCCGAGGGCCGCATTACCGCGGCGGCCGAGTCGCTCGTCGACTACAACCGCTGCGGCACGCCTTTGATTGAGCTCGTGACTGAGCCCGACTTGCGTACGCCCGAGGAGGCTCGCCTGTTTATGGAAAAGCTCCGTCGCATCTTTGTGACGCTGGGCATTTCGGACTGCTCCATGGAGAAGGGCTCCATGCGCTGCGACGGCAACGTCTCGCTGCGTCGCCGCGGCGAGACCAAGCTGGGCACCAAGACCGAGCTCAAGAACCTCAACTCGTTTAAGAGCCTGCACGACGGCCTTGCCTACGAGATTTGCCGTCAGGCCGAGGTGCTCGAGGAGGGCGGCATCATCTATCAGGAGACCCGCCACTGGGAGCCCAGCCGTAAGCGCACCGTGGTTATGCGTGTGAAGGAGACGGCCGACGACTATCGCCTGTTCCCCGATCCCGATCTGGCGCCGTTCGATCTGGACGACGAGTTCATCGACCGCTGCCGTGGCGAGATTCCCGAGCTGCCCGATGCCAAGCGCGCCCGTTTTGAGACCGACTTTGGTATTAAGGCGGCCGATGCCGAGCAGATCGCGGGCGACCCCGAGTTTGCCGAGTTCTTTGAGGCTGCCGCTGCCGGTATGGCTGGCAAGGAGGCCCAGACGGTCGCAAACCTGCTGGTCAACGAGATGATCGCCTACCTTAAGAGCGCAGGCGTGTCGCTCGCCGAGTCCGGCATCGTGCCGGCTCAGGTGGCGGCACTCGCCAAGCTGCTGGCGACCGATGCCATCAGCTCCAACCAGGCGCACGAGGTCTTTGAGGCCATGGCCCAGACCGGCGACGACCCCAACAAGATCGTCGACGAGCGCGGCATGCGTCAGGTGAGCGACGCCGGCGCGCTGCAGCCTATCGTGGATGAGGTGCTGGCAAACTGTGCCGAGCAGGCGCAGCAGTACCGTGACGGCAACCAGAAGGTCATCGGCTTTTTGGTGGGCCAGTGCATGAAGGCGAGCCGCGGCAAGGGCAACCCGAAGCTCTTCAACGAGTTGCTGAGAAAGGCGCTCTCGTAAACGGGAACCCGGGAGCCCCGGCAGGCGGGTGCTTCCTCAAAATTTCAAACAGTCCTGCGCAAGACGAAGGCCACATTAAGTGGCCTTCTTTGCGTGCGGAACTCATTTTGAGCAAGCACCCGCCTGCCGGGGCTCCCGGGTTCTGCAACGACTCGGCCGTTCGGGTCAGGCGGGCTGAATGAAATTGAGTGAATGGGCGCGCCGTTGGCGCGCCCATTTTTGTAAATGTGACAAAGGGACAGTCCCTTTGTCACATTGCGTGTGGAACTCATGGGGCTGTCCCTTTGCCGTCTTTTTATTGATGTTGGGAGCGCCAAGCGGTGGGGGTGGTGCCGGTGTGTTGCTTGAAGGCTTGGGCGAAGGCGGCCTGCTGAGGGTAGCCTAGACGCTCTGCCACCTGCGCTATCGAAAGTGAGCTGTCGGCCAAAAGGTCCTGTGCTCGTTCCATACGGCGTCTGCGAATGTAGGCGCCCAGGGACTCGCCAGTTTGGGCCTTAAAGGTGGCGCATAGCTTGGAGCGGCTTGTGTAGAGCCCCTCGGCCACCTCGTTGATACCCACACGCCTGCCTTTGTCGAGCGTGCGCTCAATCATCGCCGTTGCTTCTTCGGCAATGGTTATGCTGACGCGTGTGTCTGCCGCCTGCCGCGCCTGCTTGTGGGCCGCGCGCGAACAGGCGAGCTCCGCGACCATAGCCTCTACAATGCCCCGCATATAGACATGCCCGCCTACGGCGCGAGCGCGGTCCTCGTTGATTCGGCGTAGTGTGTGGCAGATGGCAGACGCTGCCTCCTCGTGCCATGACTCGGCAAACGCCTCAAAGACCCCCGCGAACTCGGCAGGATAGCAATGCTCCAGCTCGTCAAAATACCCGGGCAAAAAGAGCACCGAGCGTGAGTGATAGAGTTGCCCTGCAAACAGCGGGCTTAGCTCCTCGCCGCAGCTATCTTGGATAAAGCTGCAGACTGCGCTGTTCGGCCACGGTCCATGCAGGGGTTTAAGGTTCGCAGGCGTTATGCCGGCTTCGGGCATACACATGAGCGTGGGCGCGCTGACCTCGCTCACGCACGCGTACGGTTCGGGCGTGTATTCGGCTAGGTGCATGTTGTGCATCGGGGTAATGAAATGCTCCATGACGATGCAGGTGGGGGAGAGGGGCATGATCCATGCGCGTCCGTGCGCCCGATCGTTTGCCACCTCACCGGTAAAGACGGCGCCCTTGCCGGAGAACTCCAAGCCAAACTGCTCAAACTGCGGTGCGTAGAGCTCGGTTATATCGGTTGTCGCCCGCCGCATTTTCAAAAGCGTCCCCTTCATTTGCGAAAACGTCCACGCCTGGCCCAATTGTGTGCCTTGGCTAACACACCCATGATAAGTTTCTTGCGGTTAACTCTCAAGCCGTTAGAAAGGAATCTCATGGCAAAGGGATCAAAAAAGGAAGGTGGCGGCATCGGCGAGCTGCTTGCATATGCCGGTGAACGTAAATTCCTAACGTATTTGGGCATGGCCCTCTCGGCGCTCTCGCAGCTGCTGAGCTTTGGCCCGTACGTGTGCATCTGGCTTGTTGCGCGAGATCTTATCGCCGTGGCACCTAACTGGAGCGAAGCCTGCGGCATCGCGACGTATGGCTGGTGGGCCGTGGGGTTTGCGCTGGCAAGCATCGTGGTCTATTTCGTGGGGCTCATGTGCACGCACCTGTCTGCGTTTCGCTGCGCGTCCAATATTCGCAAGACTACGAGCGAGCACCTGCTTAAGCTGCCGCTTGGCTACTTTGACACACACGCCACCGGTGAGCTGCGCCGTATCGTAGACGGATGCGCCGCCTCCACCGAGACCCTGCTCGCGCACATGCTACCCGATATCGCCGGCGCCACCGCCATGGTCGCAGGTCTGCTCGTGCTGCTTTTCGCCCTCGATTGGCGCTTGGGCGCGGCATGCCTTATCTCGGTCGCCGTTTCGCTTGGCGCCATGGCCACCATGATGAGAGGCAAGGGCGCCGAGTTCATGAAGGCCTACATGGGCGCGCTGGTCAAGATGAACAAGACCGGTACCGAATACGTACGCGGCATCCCCGTGGTCAAGGTGTTCCAGCAGACGGTCTACTCCTTTAAGGCGTTCCACGACGCGATCGCCGAATACGCCGACATGGCGCAAAACTATGCGGGCACGTTCTGCCGAGGCCCGCAGGTGCTCAACCTTACCGCGCTCAATGGTCTTGTGACATTCCTGTTGCCCGTGGCGTTGCTGTTGGCTCCGGGCGAGACGGACTTCGCGCATTTTATGGCCAACTTCACGTTTTACGCGATATTTTCGGCCGTGGTACCGACGGCCATGACCAAGCTCATGTTTGTGGGCGAGGCCTCTCAGATGAGTGCCGATTCGCTGGCGCGCATCCGAAGCGTTATGGATTCCAAGCAGCTCTCCGTGCCTGCCCAGCCCAAGCACCCTGCTGGCAGCGATGTGCGCTTTGAGGACGTGAGCTTTACCTACGAGGGTGCCGAAGCGCCTGCCGTCGATCATGTGAGCTTTAGCGTTCCCGCAGGCAGCACCCTTGCGCTGGTGGGCCCCTCGGGCGGCGGCAAGTCGACCTGCGCAAGCCTGATCCCGCGTTTTTGGGATGTTTGTTCGGGTCGCGTGCTTGTGGGCGGCGTGGACGTTCGCGACATGGACCCGCACGAGCTTATGGACCAGGTCGCCTTCGTGTTCCAGACCAACCAGCTGTTCCGGCAAACACTTGCCGATAACGTGCGTGCCTCCAAGCCCACGGCCACTGACGACGAAGTGCGTGCGGCCCTCTCCGCAGCTCAGTGCGACGACATTGTGGCCAAGCTCCCGCAGGTATTAACACCATGCTCGGTGCTGGAGGGGCATATCTTTCGGGCGGCGAGGTGCAGCGCGTAGCACTCGCCCGCGCGATCCTTAAAGACGCGCCTATCGTGGTGCTCGATGAGGCCACGGCGTTTGCCGACCCCGAGAACGAGGCGCTCATCCAGCGCGCCTTTAGCAAGCTGGCGGCGGGTCGCACGGTCATTATGATCGCGCACCGACTCTCGACTGTGGTGGGCGCAGACCAAATCGTGGTGCTCAACCAAGGTAGCGTGCAGGAGACTGGCACCCATGCCGAGCTGCTGTCCCAAAACGGTCTATACGCCAAGATGTGGGCCGAATACGAACAGGCCGCGAGCTGGAAGATCACTGCTGCCGCGGATGCCGCCGTCACGAAGGGAGGCGAGGCCTAAATGTTCACCTCATTCCAAAAGAAGTATTTCCTATCCGATAAAGGCGTCGCCGGCGTAAAACGCGGCATTTTCTGGACCGCGCTCACCAATCTCATTACCATGGCCGGCATGGGCTTATTGTTCCTGGTCATGGCCGGTTTTGTCGAACATCTCGCCACCGGTGCCGACCTGCCGGATGCCCTGCCGATTGTGGGCGGCCTCCTGGTCTTTTTCGTGTTGCTCTTTGCCTCTAACTGGCAGCAGTATTACTACACCTACTGCATCTTTTACGAGGAGTGCGGCAAGCAGCGTATGGAGATTGCCGAGCGCTTGCGCAAGCTGCCGCTGTCGTTTTTTGGCCGTCGTGATCTGGCCGATTTAACCGAGACCATCATGGGCGACGTCCAGGCCATGGAGCACGCCTACAGCCACGTGCTGGGAGAGCTTTGGGGTGCCATCATCGCAAGCGCCATTGTGTTCGTGGCGTCGCTGTTCTTTTGCTGGCAGCTGGCGATCGCGGCGTTTTGGAGCGTGCCCGTGGCCTTTGCCGTGCTGTATCTGACACGCGGCCCCATGACCCCGGTGTTCGACCATGTGCGCGCCGAGAAGGTCAAGGTTACCGAGGCGATCCAGGAGACGCTCGACTGCGTGCGCGAGATCCGCGCCACCAACCAGGAGGCTCATTATCTTGAGGGGCTCAACGCCGTGATCGATGCCGAGGAGCGCGAGACCACCAAAGGCGAGCTCGCCAATGGGCTTTTGGTCAACTCCGCCTTTGCCATCCTGCGCCTGGGGATTGCCACCACGTTGGTCACGGGCGCTGCGATGGTCGCCTCCGGCCAGGTCGACTTTTTGGTGATGTTTGCCTTCCTGCTCATGGTGAGCCGCATCTATGCGCCCTTTGATCAGGCGCTGATGCTGATGTCCGAGCTGTTTGCCGCCGAGTCGTCGGCCAAGCGCATGCGTTCCATCATGGAAGAGCCCGTGGCGCGGGGCAGCGAGCAGTTTGAGCCCGTGGGCCACGATGTGGTGTTCGATCACGTGGCATTTGGCTATGGTGCGGGCGAGGACGGCCGCGCCGGCGAGAAAGTTCTTACCGACGTGAGCTTTACCGCCAAGGAAGGCGAAGTTACGGCACTGGTCGGTCCTTCGGGTTCCGGCAAGTCTACGGTGAGCCGCCTGGCTGCGTGCTTTTGGGACGCCACCGCGGGCACGGTCACCGTGGGTGGCGTGGATGTTGCGAGCGTGGATCCCGAGGTGCTGCTGCGCGACTACGCCATTGTGTTCCAAGACGTGCTGCTCTTTGACGACACGGTGATGGGAAACATCCGCCTCGGGCGTCGTGGCGCCACCGATGAGCAAGTGCTTGCGGCTGCGCGTGCCGCCAACTGCGACGAGTTTGTGAGCCGCATGCCGCAGGGCTACAACACCATGATCGGCGAGAACGGCTCCAAGCTGTCCGGCGGTGAGCGCCAGCGCATCTCTATCGCCCGTGCGCTGCTCAAAGACGCGCCTATCGTGCTGTTGGACGAGGCGACGGCGAGCTTGGATGTGGAGAACGAGACCGTGGTTCAGCAGGCGCTCTCCCGTCTGCTTGCAGGTAAGACGGTTATCGTTATTGCCCACCGTATGCGTACGGTGGAAAATGCCGACAAAATCGTTGTACTCAAGGATGGTGTGGTTGCCGAGCAGGGCACTCCGGCGCAGCTCAAGGCGGCAGGTGGAGAATTCGCCCGCATGGTCGCACTGCAAAAGGAGGCGGCGGCCTGGCAGCTGTAGGAACGGAATGTGACAAAGGGATAGTCCCTTTGTCACATTCAGGGCTTATTTGCGTTTGACTGTGTGCTAGCGGGTCTATATAGTAGTGCTAGCAGTGATAGCAGACGGGAGGAGCGTGATCGATACGAGCGTTGCTGGCAGCATGGTGCAGGTAAATGTCCGTGTGGATCGCTCGGTTAAAGAGCGCGCCGAGGAGGCGCTGCGGCTTTCGGGCGCAACGCTGCCCGAACTTATCAAGAAGGTCGTGGCAAAGGTTGCACAGGGCGGCAGCTCGTGCGAGGAAATCCTTGGGGCTGTTAACGAGCGGCAGCGGGGCGTCATGCCAGATGCTCCGTTTGCCGCATCCTGGGCGGCGGCGGATCAGCTTTACGCGGACCTGGGCATCGCTACGTCGCCCGTATCTGACGATCGCGATTGGGACACAATCTATTCCGAAGCCATGGACGAGCGCTATCGCCAAAAGGGGATGATCCCGTGAGCGGGACTTCCCTCAAAATAATGGTGGATGCCAACGTATGGGTTGATTCGTTTTGCGTCGACCATGCCGAGTCGCTTGCCGCGCGTGCGTTTATTGGACAGGCGGCGGAGGCGGGGGCATTGCTGTTCTTTCCGGTGCATATCGCCAAGGACGTGCTGTACGTTGTCCAACACGAGCTGAAGCGTAGCGTACTCGCCAGTGGGGGAGCGCTCGACGAGGCATCTGCCCGTGCAATTGGCGATGCGGCGTTGGCGTTTGTTCGGAACATGACCGAAAACGCCACGGCCGTGGGTGCAGATGCGTCGGACCTTTGGCTGGCCGACAAATACTTAGCGCTCCATCGCGATTACGAGGACAACTTGGTGCTCGCCGCGTGCAAGCGCGCGCAGGTCGATTACTTGGTGACCAACGATCGCAAGCTGCTCGAACATGCCGATCTTGCAGCAAAGACCCCGCGCCAAATGATGCCGATTCTGGCTTTGGCCGAACGCGGCGGCGCGGCTATCGGTTGACGCGAACTGTTTGTGGGCCTCTTGGACGACGATGCGCCAAGGGACCCGCGCCTTCTATTTACAAAAGCTCGGCCTTAATGGCGGGACTTTCTGCGAGCTGCTCGGCTGCCTTTTCGTCGGAGCTGTCGAGTGCTGCCAGACTGCGGTAGACCCACTCGTTGACCTGGGTGTTCTTGACGCCTGCGGTCTGCATAAGGGCGCCTACCTCGCGGATTGCTGCGAGCAGATCGGCTTTGGGACCCGCGAGTTCGACCTCGATGCCGTGGTAGGCGGCCACGCCGCGGTTCTCACTCACGTGGTCGATAAAGCCCTCGACGGTCTCAAGCTGCTGGGCGAGAGCCACATCATCGTTAGCGTCCAGCGCGACGAGTGCGTTCGAAACCGTGAGGGCGGGATGTCCGCAGGGGACAAAGCCTTCGATGACATCCATAGCTTCGGTAATGGCTGAGCCCAGGCCTGCGAGGGCATTGACGAGTTGCTGCTTGGTATCCATAACGGTCCTTTCGACGGGTCAATTTTGCTTGGCGAAAATATACGTTACGCGATCGGTGGCAAAAGTGCGAAGTGCGGCGCACATTGGGGTCTTCACAGCTCGTGCATAGAACAGCTGTCCGCTTTCAGAACGTGGTAAGATAACACTCCACAAGCGGGGCTCGCCCTGCATGCTCCTTGAAAAGTCGACGGGTGTTGGGTGCTTGCGTGCCCAATGCCATCCAGACTTTCCCGACATTCGGGGGCGACTGGTTTCGACACGATAGCTCTGAGAGAGGAAGCAAGCCGAGGTCTCCTCGCCTCGTTAAACAGGGGTACCGTCAAATTGAATTGACAACAACTCTTCTTTTGAGCCTATGGCTCTCGCTGCTTAGTTTATAGCGGCGCGTCAACCCGGTGATTTCCCCGACACCGGCGCGACGTCATTTTAGGGGAATGCTCCTGCGCACGTAATCGGTATGGCGCAGGCTAAGACCGAACCGGTTAGGACGCCGCGAGCGTGTCGCTGCGCGCAAAGCGTCCGAGACAAAACCAGCGACTGAGCTTGGAGATGCCAATCAGGGGGCTTTCGTGGACCGGAGTTCGATTCTCCGCGCCTCCACCATACGTAACAGGCAGGTAGAGAAGTGTCTCTACCTGCCTTTTTATTACATATGGATACCGCGGAGAACCGAACTCTGTGCAGGGCGCGGGCGTAAAGAAAACGCGTAAGCGTTTTTAGCCGCGGGCGAGGACGCCGGCAGGCGGCCGAAGCCGGTGCGGATTTGCGAAGCAAATACGCGGATTCTCCGCGCAATGCCCCAGCCAGATATCGATGCGATGTCGATTAGCTCCGGCGACCCATGCCCCGCCTCAACGCAAGCCCCATACCGCGGAGAATCGAACTCTATGCAGGCGCGGGCGTTAAGCAAACGCTACGGCAACGTAGGGTGGGACGCGCTTTCCTAACGGCGGCCCAGGCGGAAAATCCATCCCGGAATCCCGCCTCAAACTGGGACACGCTTTCCGCTCCATATTCTCAACTCCAAAACCTATGCGCCCTCCATTCCAAAACTGGGTAGAAGAAAGCCAAAACGCAATCGCAGGAGGTCAATATGACTGCAGAAGATAAGGCAAAGAACGCCGGCAAGGTCGCGCTCGTTTTGGAGGGCGGCAGCTTCCGCGGGCAATTTACCGCAGGCGTACTCGACGTTCTCATGGAGGCCGGCGTCGAGATTCCGGCGGTATATGGCGTATCGGCCGGCGCTCTCAACGGCGTGAACTACAAGTCGCATCAGATCGGCCGTGCCAACCGCATCAACCTGGCTTTCTGCAATGACAACCGCTTCATGGGCGCCGCATCGTTTGCGTCCACGGGCTCCATCGTGGGTTACGATTTTATCTTCAACGATGTCCAGGACCGCCTGGATCCCTTTGACAACGAAGCGTTCGACGCGAGCCCCACCAAGATGTACGCCGTCGCGACGGACATGCTCTTTGGAACCGCTGCATACCTGCCGGTCAAAAGCGCCGTGCTCGACCTCGATGCCGTGCGCGCCTCGACGTCGCTGCCGCTGGTGACGCCGCCGGTCGAGATCGATGGGCACAAATACGTCGACGGCGGCGTAGCCGATTCGGTCCCCATCGAGCACGTGCTGGAGGAGGCCGGCTTCGACCGTGCAGTCGTCATTGTCACGCAGGATCGCTCGTACGAGAAAAAGCCCTACGAGTTTATGCCCGCCGCACGCGCTCGCTATGCCGACTACCCCTACCTGCTCGAGGCCATCGAGACGCGCCACGACCGCTATAACATCCAGCGCATGCATCTGTGGAAGTATGAGCGCGAGGGCCGCGCGCTGGTCATTGCTCCGCAAAAGCCGGTCGAGGTCGGCCATGTCGAGCACGATCCGGCAAAGCTTTTGGACCTGTATATCCAGGGCCGTCAGGAGGCAAAGCGCTTGCTGGGAGATATCGAGGCGTTTGTCGAGCGTCAACGCTGCGACATCACGGCTCGTGGATGACATGTGCAGAAACTCTGGTCGGAGCCAAAATACCTGTTGACTCGTACGGCGAGCGGGGTAATATGGACGGGTTACTTGCAGAGCCCCGTGAATCTCTGTAACAACACGTACTGTACATGGAGGAGTCTAAGTGATTTCGAAATCGACTCACTACGCCAAGCAGGGCGAGGTCCAGCGCAACTGGGTTCTCGTCGACGCCGATGGTGCTGTCCTGGGCCGTCTTGCCACCCAGATCGCAATGATCCTGCGCGGTAAGAACAAGCCCCAGTTCACGCCCAACAGCGACTGCGGCGACTTCGTTGTCGTCATCAACGCCGATAAGGTCCAGCTTACCGGTAACAAGGCCGACACGAAGACCTATTATCGCCACAGCGGCTACAACGGCGGCCTCAAGGCTGAGAGCTTCCGCCAGGCTATGGAGAAGCACCCGGAGAAGGTCATCGAGCGCGCCGTTCGCGGTATGCTGCCCAAGACCACCCTCGGCCGTGCCAGATGACCAAGCTTAAGGTCTACGCTGGTGCCGAGCATCCGCATGCTGCCCAGAACCCCACAAAGATTGAGCTGGAGGCTTAAAGATGGCTGAGAACACCGTTGTCTACCAGGGTACCGGCCGTCGTAAGAACGCCGTCGCCCGCGTCCGTCTCGTCCCCGGCACCGGCAAGGTGACCATCAACAAGCGTGACGCCGAGCAGTATTTCGGCCGTCATCAGCTCGTTGAGAACGCCCTTGCTCCCTTCAAGGTGACCGACACCGCCGGTCAGTTCGACGTTATCGCTCTGTGCGATGGCGGCGGCATCTCCGGTCAGTCCGGCGCTCTGCGTCTGGGCATCGCTCGCGCTCTTCTGAACGCTGGCGACTACCGTGCTGACCTCAAGAAGGCCGGTTTCCTTACGCGCGATGCTCGCGTGGTCGAGCGCAAGAAGTACGGCCTCAAGAAGGCCCGCCGCGCTCCCCAGTTCTCCAAGCGCTAAGGTTTTATCTCCTTTCGAGATACAATGTACAAGCGGGGCCTGCCGATTCCTCGGCGGGTCCCGCTTTTCTTTTTCGACTAGGGCGGGCGGTTGTATATCGCCTGCTAGGGAAGGAGCGATCCTATGCCCCAGAACATCTTCGGTACCGACGGCGTCCGTGGCGTCGCCAATGCCGACCTCTCGTGCGACCTCGCGTTTCGCCTGGGCCGCGCGGCGACCAAGTTCCTTGGCCCGGACATCTGCATCGGCCGCGACACGCGCCTTTCGGGTACCATGCTCGAGAGTGCTCTGACCGCTGGCATTATGGCAGAGGGCGGCCGTCCGCATTGCTGCGGCGTTATCCCTACGCCGGCCGTGGCGCTGCTCACCGTCCAAAACGAGCTCGACGGCGGCATCGTCATCTCCGCTTCGCATAATCCGCCGGAGTTCAACGGCATCAAGTTCTTTAGCCGCAAGGGCATGAAGCTTCCCGATGCTGTCGAGGAAGAGATCAGCGCCTGGGTCATGTCCGAGGAGGCCATGGCTGCCGACACGCTGCCGACCGGCGCTGTGTGGGTCACATCATCAAGATGAAAGACGCCCGCAAGGCCTATGTCGATCATGCCATCAGCACGCTCGACGGCCTTAAGCTCGATGGCCTGGTTGTTGCCGTCGACTGCGGTCACGGTGCTTCCTGCCAGACCACGCCCGCTGCGCTGCAGCGCCTGGGCGCCACGGTCCATGCCATCAACACCGATTACTGCGGCACCGACATTAACGTTGAGTGCGGCTCCACTCACCTTGAGCCCCTGCGCGAGCTCGTGCTGCGCACCCACGCCGATATCGGCCTGGCCCACGACGGCGACGCCGACCGCGTGCTGTTCGTCGACGGCGAGGGCAATGAGATCGACGGTGACTACATCCTGGCTATCTGCGGTTCTGACCTCGCCGCCCGCGGCAAGCTCGCCAACTCCGAGATCGTCTCGACCGTCATGTGCAACCTTGGCTTCTCCATCGCTATGAAGGAGCAGGGCTTCGAGATGGTTCAGACCGCCGTGGGTGACCGCTACGTTTTGGAGCGCATGCTCGCGGATGGCGCCGTCATCGGCGGCGAACAGTCCGGCCACATCATCTTCCTGGAGCACAACACCACCGGTGACGGCCTGGTGACGGCTCTGCAGCTGCTGGCCGTGCTCAAGCGCACCGGTCGTACCCTCACCGATCTTGCCGGCATCATGAAGAAGTACCCGCAGGTACTCGTCAACGTGCATTCCGACAACAAGGCCGGCCTGGACGATTGCCAGCCCATTTGGGACGCCGTCGCTGCCGCCGAGAAGGAGCTTGACGGCCGCGGCCGCATTCTGGTGCGCCCGAGCGGTACCGAGCCGCTGGTCCGTGTTATGGCCGAGGCGGAGACGCACGAGCTCACTCAGCGTGTTGTCGACGACATCGTCGAGGTTGTCAAGCGCGAACTTCCCTAATGGTCAAAAACGGGTGCCAAGTGGTAAACTGTTAAAGCTATTTTGATTGATTGGTATGTCCGAGGGGGAGCATGTTCACTAAAGTCCTAAGGTCTTTTGGTATGCGTGGACGAGTTCTTACGCTGGATGCTCCCATCTCGGGCGACGTCATTCCGTTGTCCGAGGTCAATGACCAGACATTTGCCACCGGCCTTTTGGGCCAGGGCGTGGCGATTCAGCCTACCGGCACGCGTGTGATTGCGCCGGCAGACGCCAAGGTCGAGGCCATTTTTCCCACGGGTCACGCCGTTGCGCTCAACACGGTCGATGGCCTAGACGTGCTCATCCACGTTGGCTTGGACACTGTTCAGCTTGAGGGCAAGCATTTTAGCGTGCATGCACAGGTGGGCGATGTCGTCCATAAGGGTGACGTGCTCATCGAGTTCGATCGCGAGGCAATTGCTGCCGAGGGCTACGATGTGACGGTTCCCATCTTGGTGTGCAACTCCGTTGAGTTCTCGAGTATCAAGGGCTCCGTTGGTGCGCATGTCGAAGAGATGGACCAGCTCATCGTTGCTCGCGAGCGCTAGTAAGTGCACGTGGCCATTAGCCTACAATTCAAACACGTTTATGGAGGGCGCCCTTGAAAGAGGGCGCCCTCCGTGGCAAGATGGGATTTGTCCGAAGCTAAACGGCTTTGGGTCACCGTGGACGGGCAGGGGCCTCGACGCGGCTAGACACGAGACACATACATTACGCGACCTCGCCCTGGTGGCCGCACACGTTGGTTGCGGCCGACGCGGGCCGCGGGCAAGTGCTTGTAAGGGGAGCCTTGCCTCTCTTGTACGAGAAAGGACGCGTAATGAAGATCATTAAAGCTAAAGACTACGAGGATATGAGCCGCAAGGCCGCCAATATCATCTCGGCGCAGGTTATCCTCAAGCCCGATTGCGTGCTGGGTCTTGCCACCGGCTCCACCCCGATCGTGCCTACAAGCAGCTCGCTGCTTGGTACGAGAAGGCGACGTCGACTTTGCCGAGGTCAGCACTTACAACCTGGACGAGTATCGCGGCCTTTCGCACGACGATCCCCAGAGCTATCACTACTTCATGCGTGAGAACTTCTTCGATCACATCAACATCGACCTGAACAACACGCATGTGCCCGACGGTTCCAACCCCGACGCCGCCGCTGCCTGCTCTGAGTACGACAAGATCGTCGCCGCCGCCGGTTACCCGGATCTGCAGCTGCTCGGCATTGGCAACAACGGCCACATTGGTTTCAACGAGCCCGATGACCACTTCTCCAAGGGCACGCACTGCGTCGACCTCACCGAGAGCACCATTCAGGCCAACAGCCGCCTGTTCGACAGCATCGACGATGTTCCCCGTCAGGCCTACACCATGGTACCCAGACCATCATGTATGCCCGCATGATCCTAGTCGTCGCCAACGGCGAGGCCAAGGCTCAGGCCGTGCATGACATGTGCTATGGTCCGGTTACGCCCGCGTGCCCGGCTTCGATCCTGCAGCTGCACACCAACTGCGTTGTCGTTGCCGACGAGGCCGCCCTTTCGCTCTGCGAGTAGCGCGAATCCTGCATCTCGACATAGCCTTGCCTAAGGCCTCCGCTTTGCGGGGGCCTTTTTGTTATCCCTCTCCGCCCGCTTGACCAAAATCTTGCCGCAAGCTTGACGAATGCCGGATGCCCAACAGCTTGATTCATTCCATACCAGATTCTATGCAAAAATGCCACTAAAAGGTCGTAGACGGTAGCGGGTGCTAGGCGAGTTGAATGACATAGCTGAACCTTGTTCATTTGCGTTACACTGCCGCTTAGATGGGACAAGCTGACAAGCTCATTTACCTGCTTAAAGACCGATTAGTCGGGGGATTAATAACAATCGGCCCTCGCTGTACAAAAACTTGCCGCTTGCGTACCAAAAGACAACCTAGAACACAAGGTCGCTCTATTCATAGCGCGGCTTGTATGGTCTTGCGGTTACAGTGTCCATACGGTCGAGTTGAGGAGCGGGCATGGTAAACGATTTGGGCAGTATGGACGACCTCGAGCTGATGCCGCTGGGCGGTGGCTATATGGTGCGACGCGAACGCTTGATGAATGAGCTTCTCGCCAAGGGCCGAAAGGCCGGCATCGTGGTTCTTTATGCGCCCGACGGGTTTGGGAAGACCTCGGTGCTGCTGCAGTACACCCATGAGGTTAAATGCGACCCGACGCGAGGCCCCGTGCGGATTATCGAGGCCGATCGCGCCACTGGGCGCGAGGTGTTTATGCAGCTCGAGGTGGTTACCGAAGAACTCAAAGACAAACCGCACTCCCTTATCGCGATTGATAATGTGCCAAACCTCGATCAGCACGATACCGAAGACCTCATCGACAGGATTCGCGGCCTGCGCGCTATGGGGGTGGGGGTCTTTATCTCCTGCCGTCCTTCAAATCGTCAACTGATTCATGGGCTGGGCGATTCGGTTAAGATCAATGCGCAGATGCTCAAGGTGCATGCCTATGAGTATTCGGCGTGGGCATCGGCGTTTTCGATCAGCACATCGCTCGACTTTTATCAGCTCACGCAGGGCGTGCCCGAGCTCGTTTCGGCATTGCAGACGGGTCTGTATGGCCAAGGCGACGTAGCCGGTCTGCTCGAAAACGAGATTGTCAACGTATATGGCGCGGCACTTGTCGACTTGGCTTCGCTCGACAATAATGCACTGTTTTGCGTGGCATGTCTCATGATTTTGATGGGCGAGGGCAATATCGCAGAACTCGAGGCTTGCGGGGTGAGGCTATCGATGGTCGACCAGTCCTACTTCGTACGCGACTACCCGATCTTTGGCTTGGACCCCGCCGAGCGGAGTTTTACGTGTCTGGGCACGGAGGATAACGGACGCTTGCGCTTGCGTAAGTTGGTGGCCGAGGTTCGCCCCGAACTTGTTCCGAGGGCGGCCCGGATTTTGCTTAAGGCGGGCCGATGCGATGCGGCGATGGGCCTGGCGGACGCCTTTTTGGACCGTGATGCGGTCCTTGAACTTGCTGGGCAGTATGGGGTCGATCTGGCTCTGACGGGGCACGGGGCCGATATCTGCCGAGCAGCGCTGGGCACGATCGATGCCGAGGATCCGGCTCCAGAGCCAACGCCTGCCGAGGCGCTTGGCGTATATCTGGCAGCGGTCAGCGTGTCCAATACAAAGCTCGCTCGCTATATGGCATCGGTCATCGAGCGCGGGGGCGAACGGGCGGCCTGCGAAATAGACCCTGTTTCATGGAGGGTGGCCCAGACACTGACGGCTGTTTGCTATGGGGACAACGGGCTTGGGCTTCCTACGAACCTGACCGTGCCAGAAATCGAGACATCCCATACCGCACTCGATATGTTGTCCGCGCATATCGAGGTCAAGCGCTGCCTGACCGAGCGGGGAGATGACGGCGGCGTTCTACAGCAGCTCAAAACGAGCAAGGCCTACGACTGTGAGCTCGACATCGCGGGGATTGTTATACGGGCCGACAGCATGCTGGTGGAGCTTTTTGACGGGTCGTTTGCGGGAACCGACGAGCGCGACGACGAGATGACGGTGGTGCGGGAGGCGCTCGACGTACGTGGGCTTAAGGCGATGGCTATCTGGGTGCGCATGGTGTTGGCGGCACGGCGGCTCCTTTCCGGCTTGCCGGTAACCGACGACGCGGCATTCAACGAGCTCGATCGTTTTGCCGTGCGCATGCGCGACAACCAGATTCAGCTGTTTGGCCTGTTGCTAGAAGGCTGGCAGTCGCTGGCAGAGGGACGACCGGTTAATGCAAAGTTCCGTGCGGTCCAAGTGCTCAAACTTGCCGAGGAGTCGATTGCGTACATGCGCGATAACGCATTGCTGTTGGAGCGCGCGGCGTATCTGCGTAACACCTCGATGGTTTCGGTGCGCGAGGAAGCGGAGTTGCTCGATATAAGCCAGACGCAGGTTGGTGGAGCGGAGGCCTGGATGGTGGCGCTGCATTTGGCCTGTGCGGGCCGAGACAGCGATCTTGCGGCCTGGATGTCCATGAATCGTGCGGGGATTCTAGAGCCATCGTATCGGCTCTTTGCGCGCCTTGCCATGCATTGTCTGGGCGAGCCGGCGACCAGGATTCGCAAGAAGCTTCCCGTGCGCGAGTTATCGCGGTATTCGCTGCGCGACGATCTGGAAGGGGAGGGCGAGCGCCTGTTTCAGGCCGGCGAGGTTGAAGCCGTTGATACCATCGACCATATCGAGATTCGCATGTTTGGTGCGTTTCGCGCCGAGCGCGATGGGTTTCCCATCACGGACAAAATGTGGCGGCGCAAGAAGGCGGCGACACTTGCCGAGCGGCTTGCGCTGGGCATGGATGCGCTCGTCGATCGTGAGACGCTGGCCATGGAGCTGTGGCCCCATGCCGAGTTCAATAGCGCCCGCAACAACCTGTACTCGACGATATCGCGCTTGCGGTCGGCTTTGGGACCGACGCCGGATGGCAAGTCGTGTGTGCTCATCCAAAATGAATGCATCGGACTCAACGGCGACTACGTCAAGACCGATGTACGGCTGTTTGACCAGATAAGCCGCGAGGTTTTGGGAAATCGCACGGGTGCGCGCGGGCCCATTTAGTTGAACTGTGCCTTAAGATTGAGCAGCTTTATGCCGGACCGCTGTATGTTCCCAATGGCTGTAACCCCACCTACTTTTTGCGTATGCGACGCATTATGCAGTCAAAGTACATCGATTGCATGATTAAGGGAGCAAATGCCGCTCTAGAAGAAAACGATCTGCAGTCGGCGATTTGGCTGGCGGAGTCGGGGCTTCGGCAGGAAACAGCGCGTGAGGATATGGTGCGCTGCGCCATGCGCGTCTACAGTGCGGCGGGGCGGCGGCGCGATATCGTCGAGCTGTACAGCGGGCATATGCACCATCTAAGGGAGCAGGTCAATGGCGTGCCCGAGCCCGAGACGCGGCGTCTATACGAGCGCTTGGTGGAGGGGCGGCTCAATCGCGTGCTGGTCGAGCGATAAAAAACGGGCGCCCGAAGTACTTGGGCACCCGTAAGCTTGCTATGTGTTGACTCGCCGGATCATTGGCTCTTAGACGAGCTTGATCTTCTCGATGTCCTTGCGCGAGGACTCGCGATACAGCGAGAACTTGCGGCCGATGACCTGGACGACCTCGGCGTGGCAACGCTCGGAGAGCTCTTCGGCGGCCTCGCGGGCGGAAAGACTGGAGCCATCGAGCACGGAGCACTTAACGAGCTCATGCTTCTCCAGGTAGGCGACCGTCTGCTCGACGGTGCCCTCGTTGACATCGGACTTACCGATGATGATGGCGGGGTTGAGGTGATGGGCCATGCTGCGAAGCTGCTTGACCTGGGCTCCTGTCAGTGCCATGGGTTCTCGCTTTCTATGTATGGGGCGCCCCGCGACGGGGCCTTAATCTACGTGAGCTGTCCCACGATAGCGCAGGAACGGCGCGGTGTGGAGCGTGTTTGCCCAGTTCAAAAAGAATGCGGATGCCGAGGTGATGGGCAGCGCAGGCTGTGAACGGGCTACGAGCGGGATTCAGAGACCGGTTCCCATGCAATAAACGCCCAGCGAACCTTGCGGACATGATCGAGCATATAGCGCCCCTGCGGCACGCCCTTGGAGCCCGGCTCACCGGCATGGGGGTTCTCAATCATGTGTTGAGCGATGTAGTCGCGCAGGCAGTCGATCTTATCCTCGTTGCCATGCTCGAGCATACGGGAAAAATCCGCCACGCCTGCCTCAAGACTGTCGAAGGTATCGCGACGAGGCGATTCAAAGTATGTAACCTGCGGCAACGCACCCATCTGAATGAGGATGTTGAAGGCGTACACAAAGCCATTGCTGCAGGTAACCGAGGCGCCGATAGCGTTCATCAAGTGCAGATCATAGCGCGGGCTGGAGTTGGCGACCATCGTGACAGCACAACGCCGACGAGCCGTACGGTCGAGCTTGGCAAGCGCACCTTTTAGATCGGTCGTCGTAACCGACCGACTGGCAAAGGCAACATCCACCGTTTTCGCGACCGGTCCAACCAAATCCCAATCATCATCCCAAGCAAGCTCAAGCGGCGTAATTAGGTCCTCGAGCCCATAGTACTCAATGCCAGCATCAAGCGTGCCCAACATGGCAGGGGAGAAATCAGCCGCAATCACAGGATGCCCAGCCTGAGCAAGCGGAATAGCAATCGACCCAGCTCCACACCCCATATCGAGCACCGACTCGCCGGGCTCAAGTGCCAACAGCTTTATAAAATCCCGAGCATAAGGGGCAGTCTCAAGAGGTCGAAAATGTCGAGCTCGCTTATCCCATTCAAAAGAATCGTCAGCCCGCCGCCGATCAGCCTGCATCTGCATCCACTCCAGATTCCAATCTGTGGAAAGCAGCTCAGAACGATTCTCCCCATCAGCCACGGGCCAACCTCCTAGCAACAAAAAAGCGACTCCTCCCAAAAGAAGAGCCGCAACCAGCATATATCAGAAAAAGAACCGTTCCAACGCCAAACCGCCACACCAACCAAGGCGGGCAGAAGCGAAGCGACTGCCACTGAGCCAGAACCCAGCCAAGGTTGAGATGTGCGGGAGCCCCGCCGCCGGGCGGCAGACATATAAGGTCGATCGCGAGTTCCGCACGAGCCGGAGAGCACTTAATGTGCTCTCCGTGCGAGTCAGGACTGTCCGAGCAGGCGACCTTATATGTCTGCCGTCCGGCGGCGGGGCTCCTCGCCTCGTATCCCTAGGCTAGTTCTTCAGCGAGTTCAGCGGCGCCGGGAATCGACCACCGCGGTGGGCAAGCACGGTGCCGGCGTTGGGGTTCACCGGCATGATGGGCGCACGGCCAAACAGGCCGCCGTACTCGACGCAGTCGCCCACGCCCTTGCCGATAGCAGGAATCACGCGGACGGCCGTGGTCTTGTTGTTGATGACGCCGATGGCCATCTCGTCGGCGATGATGCCGGCGATGGTCTCGACCGGTGTGTCGCCGGGGATGGCGATCATGTCCAGGCCAACGGAGCACACGCAGGTCATGGCCTCGAGCTTCTCGAGCGAAAGCGCACCGGCTTCGACGGCGGCGATCATGCCGGCGTCCTCGGACACGGGGATGAAAGCGCCGGAGAGACCGCCCACGCTGGAGCTGGCCATGACGCCGCCCTTCTTGACGGCATCGTTGAGCATGGCGAGCGCGCAGGTCGTGCCCGGGCCACCGCAGGTGCCACGCCGATGATCTCGAGGATGCGCGCGACGGAGTCGCCGATGGCGGGCGTGGGAGCCAGCGACAGGTCGACGATGCCCTTCTCGACACCCAGGCGATGGGCGGCCTCGCGGCTCATGAGCTCGCCGGCACGGGTGATCTTAAAGGCGGTCTGCTTAATCTTTTCGGCGACTTCCATCATCGATGCGGAATCGGGCAGCGTCTCCAGGGCTGCGGCCATAACGCCGGGGCCCGAGACGCCTACGTTGATGACGGCGTCGGCCTCGCCACCGCCGTGGACGGCGCCCGCCATAAACGGGGAGTCCTCGACCATGTTAGCAAAGCAGACAAACTTGGAAGCGCCGACGGAATCCTGGTCGGCCGTGAGTTTAGCGGCATCGATGATGGTCTGGGCGGCCATAAGCACGGCGTCCATGTTGATGCCGGCGCGCAGGCTGGCGACGTTGACGCTGGAGCAGACACGGCTCGTGGTGGCGAGTGCCTGGGGGATGGACTGGATGACGCGGCGGTCGGCGTCGCCGATGCCCTTCTGGACGAGTGCGGAGAAGCCGCCCAGGTAATCGATGCCGAGCGTCTCGGCCGCGCGGTCGAGGGCATGCGCGATGGGGGTGAGGTCCTCATCCTTGCAGCACGCGGCGATCTGCGCCACCGGGGTGACGGAAACGCGCTTGTTGACAATGGGGATACCGTACTCGCGCTCGAGGTTCTCGGCGGTCTCGACCAGATGCTCAGCCGTGTGCGTCACATGGTCGTAGATCTTCGTGCACATGCGGTCGAGGTTCTCGTCACCGCAACCCATGAGCGAAACACCCATGGTGATGGTCCTGATGTCGAGGTTCTGTTCCTCAACCATGCCGCGGGTTTCCGCGATTTCTGCGGGCGTGATCGCCATCCTTGCGCTCCTATCTGCCAAAACGAGCATAGTCTTTTCTATTCTAACGTGCGCACGTGCCAAGTGGCGCGTGCGGCACGTTTTGGTGCTCGGTTGTTTCCGTTGTGTTACTTCCCAAAGACCTCTTCGGCGATACGAGCGCTCTCGGCGGCGTCCTTGGCGTAGTAGTCCGCGCCGATTTGCTTGGCGTATTCGGGGGTGAGTACGGCGCCGCCCACGATGATCTTGACGCCCGGAACCTCGGCATGGAGCAACTTGATGGTCTCTTCCATGGCGACGACCGTGGTGGTCATAAGCGCCGAGAGGCCGACGAGCTTAATGCCGCGCTCCTTGACGGTTTTGAGCACCTCCTGCGGATCGACGTCGCGGCCAAGGTCAAAGACGGTATAGCCGTAGTTATCGAGCAGCATCTTGACGATGTTCTTACCGATGTCGTGGATGTCGCCCTTGACGGTGGCCACGCAGATCTTACCCTTGTCGGCAATCTCGCCGGCGGGCATCAGGCACTTGATGGTGTCGAAGCCCACGCGCGCGGCCTCGGCCGAGGCCATGAGTTGCGGCAAGAAGAACTTGCCCTGGTCAAAGAGGACGCCCACCTCGTCGAGGGCGGGGATAAAGTGATTGTTGATGAGGTCCATGGCGTCGTGGTCGGCCAACAGGCGTTCGGTCTCGGCCGCGATCTCGCCTTTGCGGCCCGAGACGACCATGCGACGAATCGGGTCGTCGTTGCCGTCGGTGCCAGCGGTGCCAGCAGCGGGCACGGTGTCGGTCGATGCGGCCTGAGCCGCTGCCGGGTTGGCGGCGATCTTGTACGGATCGGTCCAGCCGGCATAGCGCTCGATGTATCCGGTCGAGCCCTCGTCCTCAACGCTCAGGACGCGATAGCTGTAGACGGTGTCCATAAAGCGCTTGGAGCCCGGGTTCATGATGGGGGCGTCCAGGCCCGCGCCAAAGGCGGCGGCCAAAAAGACCGAGCCCAGCAGCGGGCGAGCGGGCAGGCCAAAGCTGATGTTCGACACGCCGAGCGCGCATTTGACACCCAGGCGCTCCTTGCACAGGGACATGGCGCGCAGGATCTGCTCAGCCTGGCGTTGATTGGTCGAGGCGGTCATGACCAGGCAGTCGATGAGGATGCGGTCCGGGCCGATGCCGTAGCGGGCGGCCTCGGCCACGATGCGCTCGGCGATGGCGAAGCGGGCCTCGGCGGTATCGGGGATGCCGCCTTCGTCGAGCGTAAGGCCGACAACGTTGGTGCCGTAGTGGGCGACCAGCGGGAAGATCTCGTCCATGATCTGCTGCTTGCCGTTGACCGAGTTGATGATGGGCTTGCCGGCGTAGCGACGTACGGCGGCCTCGACGGCGGCGGGGTCGGTGGAGTCGATCTGCAGCGGCAGCAGCGTGGAGCCTTGGAGCTGCTCGGTCGCTTGCTGGATGACCTTGACCTCGTCGATCTCGGGCAGGCCGACGTTGACGTCCAGGATATCGGCGCCCTGCTCCTGCTGGCTGATGCCCTGGCTCACGACGTAGTCCAGGTCGCCGTCGCGTAGGGCCTGCTGCAGGCGCTTTTTGCCGGTGGGGTTGATGCGCTCGCCGATGACGGCGATCTTGTGGCCGTCGCAGGGGAGGTCCACGACCGTCTGGGCGCTCGTGACCGACATGCTGGGCTTGCGGTGACGCGTGCAGGGCGTGTGGTTGTCGATGAGGGTGCGAAGTGCCGCCATGTGCGTGGGCGTGGTGCCGCAGCAGCCGCCCACGACGCTTACGCCGTCGGCAATCATGCCGGCGACGGCCTCGGCGTATTCGGGTGCCTGGATATCAAAGACGGTATTGCCGTCATCGTCCACGCGGGGCAGTCCTGCATTGGCCTGCACCATAACGGGCTTGTCGGTGACGGTGAGCATACGCGCGGCGAGTCCTCGGAGCTCGGCCGGGCCCTGGCTGCAGTTGATGCCAAGGACGTCGGCGCCGATGGCGTCGAGGGTGATGGCGGCGACCTCGGGGCTCGTGCCCAAGAAGGTGCGGCCGTCTTCCTCAAAGGTCATGGTGGCAAAGACGGGCAAGTCGGAGTTCTCGCGGCAGGCGAGGACTGCCGCCTTGATCTCGGCAAGATCGGTCATGGTTTCGATAATAAAGAGGTCAACACCCGCGGCGACGCCAGCGTGCACCTCCTCGGCAAAGAGATCGTAGGCCTCGTCGAAGCTGAGGGTGCCCAGGGGGCGAAGCAGCGCACCGATGGGGCCGATGTCACCGGCGACGTAGCGGGCGCCGGCCTCGCGGGCGCAGGTGACGGCCGCGGTAAAGACGCCTGCCACGGTGGCGGCGCCATCGAGCTTGTGCGCGTTGGCGCCAAAGGTGTTGGCGGTGATCACGTCGCAGCCGGCCTCGACGTACTGTCGCTGAATGTCGGTAATGACCTGGGGCTCCTCAAAGTTGAGCAGCTCGGGCAGGGCTCCGGCCTTCATGCCGGCCGCCTGCAGCATGGTGCCCATGCCGCCGTCGAACAGCAGGTGCCCCGTGCCTCGATGGCCGCACGCAGGCGATCGTCCTTAATGCGCAGATCGTCGATCGTGCGCGTCTTGTACGCAGCGCCGTTGCGACGTGCGGCATCAACGGGTGCCGCCAATGCAGTGCCGTCAGAATCATGAGTGATAAGCGGAGTAAACATCAATGAGCTCCTAATGGCTGGAATAGCAGGTGGTGTGGGCGGCGCGGAAGCGACAGTGCTCGCGCATGCGACAGATATTGCAGGTGGGGCGGCTCTGGCGTCGTGGACCTCGCCGTCAAACAGACCGATCACCGCGGTCACGCTCTTGGTGGGCATGAGCAGGCTGGTCGGCGTGACGGTAAGCCCGATGAGCCGCGTGGCGTTGAGCGCATTCACGATTGAGCGCTGGGCCGTAAGCGGGCAGTCGCCGTAGCCGGGACTGAAGCGCCAGTTACCGGCGAGTCCGTGTGCGGCGGCCGCAGCCTTGACCTGCTGGTCCATCTGCTCGACGGCGGCTTCTGCATAGGCAGAGCATGCGGCGTCGAGCACGGCTCCCTCCAGGGGCTGCTGGGCTCCCGTGGTGCGCAGACGACGCTCGGCGTCCATGCCGAGGGTGCATGCCATGAGCGCGGCAAAGCGGGCGTCTTTGAGGTGGCGATAGATGTCGCGACCGCGCAGCTCAACGTTGGTGCCGACCAGACGGATGCAAGGCTTGCCCTGCTCGTCCACGCCCGTGGCATCGACGGCAAACACGCGTCGCACGCCACGGGGCTCAATGTCCAGCTCCAGACGCTCAACGACAAGCTCAATTCGTCGTGACAGCTCGGGCTCAATCTGCTGGCCGCCGTAACCCAGATACCGCAGCATCTCGGCACGGTCGACACGGGGATGGTGCGCAGCATCGACACGGTAAAGCGCCGGCGACGCAAGGTCGGCCGGCACTTCGACAGCGGTTGTATCGATGTGCGGTTTTTCCATTACCCCAAGCGCTCCATAATGGTTGCGGCGATTGCAGGACGGTTCATAGTGTACAGGTGCAGACCGGCGGCACCGTGCTCCTTAAGGTCGCAAAGCTGACGGGCGGCATAATCTACACCGGCTGCCTGCAGACTCTCGGGATCGTTCTCGTACTTGGCGAGAATCTTGATGACGGGGGAGGGCAGCGATGCGCCGCACATAAAGACCATGCGGCTGATCTGCGACTTGCCCATAAACGGCATGATGCCCGCGGTAATGGGCACGGTGATACCGGCCTTGTCGGCAAGCTCGCGAAAACGGTAGAAGCACTCGTTATCAAAGAAGAGCTGCGTCACAAAGAAGCTCGCGCCGGCGTCCTGTTTTTGCTTGAGGTGTTCGACCGAGACGTTGAGGTCCTCGCAGGCAATGTGGCCCTCGGGGTAGGCTGCGGCGCCCACACAAAAGCCGGCGTCGACGAGCTCGGGGATGAGGTCGCGGGCGTAGGCGTAGTCCGAGGCGGGCTTGTCGTCCTCGGTCGCGCGGCGGGAAGATCACCGCGCAGGGCCAGCACATTTTCTACACCGGCGGAGCGGTACTCGTCGATCTTGGCGGCA
>JAQEDJ010000035.1 GCA_027669525.1 Coriobacteriaceae bacterium AM48-5
GATGGTCTACAGGCTGCGGGGCCAGTGGTCTACAGGCTGCGGGGCCAGTGTGCTAGAGGCTCAGGCCTTCTTGAGCGGCACGACGCGGCGCGCGAAACCGGCACGCGTTCGTCGACGCCCGTAATGCCCAGCTGGATGGCGCCCGAGGGCACCGTCTCACGTCCGTGACGCACGCCAAGTTGACGATATAGCGGCGGTGAACACGGAAGAAGCCAAAATCGCAGAGCTTGGCCTCAAACTGCGCCAGCGAGGTCGTCGACAAAAAGCGATCATCGACGGTATAGATGCAGGAGTAATCGTCCTTGGCCATGATAAAGCGAATGTCGTCCACGGGAATGAGCACCTTGCGGCCGCCCTTTTCCACCGGGATACGCTCGATGGTCACCTTGCTGTCCGTAACCGGCTTGGCGCGTTGCATGACCTTCTCGATCGCGCGATCCAAGCGAGCTTCCTCGACCGGCTTCATCAGATAATCGATGGCATCCACGTCGAATGCCTCGACCGCATGGTCGCTATACGCAGTCACAAACACGATCGCCGGCGGATTTTTGAGCTTATGCAGCGCCTCGGCAAGTTGCAGGCCCGAGGCACCGGGCATCGAGATATCGAGAAACACGACATCCACGCGACTTTCCATAAGCATCTCGATGGCGGAGCGGACGCTCGACGCCTCCGTGATCGTGCCGATCTTGCCCGTTTGCTCGAGCAGGAAGCGAAGCTCCGAGCGAGCCGGCGCCTCATCATCCACAATCATCGCACGCAGCATAGGGATAAAACCTTTCGTCAACTAACTACGCCGGGCATCCGTCGCATGACGTTGAGCCCGTAGCCTTTTATTTTACTCTTGAATGTCAAAGATGCTCTCTGACAAATCAAGATGAAGGAGCACTTTGGTGCCCTTGCCCGGCGCCGATTCGACACGCGTATAGGAGTGCGGCCCATAAAAGCGATGGATGCGCTCCGAAATATTGTGCATGGCCACACCGGCGCCGCCACCCTGGGGAGAGCTGGCGTCGGGACGGGCAGAGCGCTCGTCAAACAGTCTGGCGGCGGTACCCTCATCCATGCCCACGCCATTATCGGCCACGGCAATCAAGATTGCATCCTCGCCGTCTTGGTGAACGGTCACGTCGATCCTCAGGCGTCGTCATCGCCCATACCATGACGTACGGCGTTCTCGACAATCGGCTGGATCACGAACGCCGGCACCAGCGTATCTTCCACGTCCTCGGACACATCGAACGTCGCAAGCACGCGGTCCTCGCCAAAGCGGGCCTTCTCAAAGGTAAGGTAGCGCTTGGTCTGTGCGACCTCGCGCGAGACCGGAATAAGCGATCCCGAGTTGTCGAGTGTAGCACGATAGAACGATGAGAACTCACGAAGCAGTTCGCGGGCCCGCAGCGGGTCGGTGCGCGTAAACGATGCAATGGTGTTCAGCGTGTTGAACAGGAAGTGCGGGTTAATCTGCGCCTGCAGCGCACGCACCTCGGCGCGCGCCGTGAGTTCCTTTTGCACCTCGAGCTCGTGGATGGCGAGCTGCGTGGACAAGATCTCGGCAAAGCCCGAGGCAAGCGCATACTGGGTACGGTCGACGGCGCGCGGGGTCTTGTAGTAGAACTTGAGCGTGCCGACGGTACGATCGCCCACCTTGATGGGGGCGATAATGCCGGCGGGAACTTGGTTGTGCGAGCCGTCCGAGCCCACGACATCCACCATACGGTTGAACGACTGCACGATGCCATGTTCGATAACGTAGCGTGTGGCAAGCGTGTGGATGGGAGTATCGGGCAGCAGTTTTTCCTCAAACTCGCCCGCGCAGGCAAGCACGTTGTCCTCGTCGGTGATGGCCACCGTCATGGCGCGCGTCTCGGGCAAAATGCGCCGGCACACCAAACGCGCCGACTCCTGCGTCAGACCGCCCTTAATGTCCTCGAGCATGGCCGAGGCCACCGAGAGCGTCTCCTCGGTGTACTGGGAGCGCACCGAATCGGGATTGAGCGTCAAAAAGATAAAGATGCACAGAAAGATGCACAGCAGCGCGCAGGCAATCACCGTGGCGATCGGCTCGATACCGGTCACCAAGGCAAAAATAAAGTACACCAGCACGCAAATGGCGCATGCAACGGCAATGATGCGAAAGATTGATATTGAACTATCGCGCTGGGCGCGGCGGTCGATCATTCGGCCCCCTCCAGGATACTGATCAGTTGTGCGTCACGCCAAAGCCCGTCCATGATCTTGGGCCAAAAGCTCTGGAAACGCAGGTAGCTTGCAGCGTTTTGGCGCGCATAGGCCTTTGCCTCGTCGATACCATGGCGCCAGATGCGCAGGTAGCCCTCATGCTCGCGGGTAAACACGCTGCGGACCATAGCGGTCTTGCGCACGCGGTCGTCGAGCTCGCGCGAAATCCACGGGCCCGGGTAGGGCATGAGCGATGCCGCCGTAACGGGGATGAGCTCCTTTTGATGCGCGGCGAACGTCAACTTGGCCCGTTCGTAGTACCAACGGTATACATCCTGCATAAAGCGCGGTGAGCGCTTTTCGGACTCCGGAGGCAGATGGCGCACGGTCCACTCGTTATCAAACCACACGTCGTAGCCAAACATACGCATGTTAAAGAGGTAATCCAAGTCCTCGCCGCGGGTGATAAACGGGTCAAAGGCCACACGCGTAAAGGCGCGGGCGTGCAGGGCCATCAGGCCGCCGCACACGTAGTTGGAGCGCGAGATGCGGGTGCCCGAGAGCGCCTTTTTCATCCAACGGTTGAACTCGATGCGCTTGGTCCACCAACGATGGCAGATGCCCGCCTTGTCCGTGGGAGCCAGCGGCGAGCCGTCGCGATCGTAGAAATAGCCGCTCTTGACCAAGATCGGCAAGCCCTGACGCGTCTGCTGCCCCAACGCATAGGTCGCGCGCTTCATAAAGTCGGCGTCGATGACAGTCTCATCGTCATCCAAAAAGATAACCGCGTCATGCCCCAGCACAGCGGCACAGGCTAGCCCCATGTTGCGGATGGCACCGTAGCCTCGCAGGCTCACGCACTCGCCCGAACCCTTGGGCGCGATCTGAGCAACCCGGTCTGCGATGCGCGAGGCCTGGGCGTTGGTGACAACGGTGACCTTGAGCGTGGGATGCGCGTCGACAATCTCGTGCACGCGCAGCGACACATCGGCTGTGGCAGAAACAGGACAGACCACCAAAAGGATGATGCGCGGGATGTCGCACACCTGCTCAAGCGAGGCCAGGCAGCGGTCGAGTTCGGGATTGTCGGCGTTGAGTCGCGTCGAATGGTCATAGGTGCCAGGGGCGTTTGCGCAAGCGTCATCGCCCGCCCAATACGTTGGAATCACAACCGTGGCGTTCATGCCTTACCCTCCCTGCAACACAAAAACGGGACGCCGCCAAACACAGGCGACGCCCCGCGACCTAGCTGATTCCATCATACCCACTTGGGCAAATCATTGCTCGCAAGTCACAATGTTTATTGCGGATAACCCCAAAAGAGTACCGTGGACAGGCACAATAGCCGCTCGCTCCTATGCGGCATGCTCTGCCGCCCGAGTCATGCGGGACAGGCGGACCAGCAGCACAAAGCCAACAACCAGCAGAACACCAATAGAAAGGACGCCCAGCGACGGGTTGCCGGTCAGCGAGGTGACAACCGACACCAGGAAGGTGCCCATAACGCTTGCGTAACGGCCAAAGATATCGAAGAAGCCGTAGTACTCGTTGGACTTTTCCTTAGGGATAATACGACCAAAGTAGCTGCGGCTCAGCGCCTGCACGCCGCCTTGGAACAGGCCGACCAAAATAGCGAGCACCCAAAACTCAAAGGCGGTCTTTAAGAAAAACGCGGCAAAGAGCACGATGCCCATATAGGCGGCGACGGCCACCAAGATCATATTGAGTGTGCCCACGCGGCCGGCGAGCCTGCCGTAGATGATGGCGGACGGGAAGGCCACAAACTGCGTAACGAGCAGCGCCAGCACCAGTTGGGTCGAGTCGATACCCAAAGCCGATCCGTAGCTGGTTGCCATGGAAATGACCGTGTGCACACCGTCGATGTAGAAGAAGAACGCGATCATGTAGACCAGCACGGTCTTGTCGTGGGCAATCTCGCGCATGGTGTGTCCGACCTCGGAGAACACGCCGCCCACGATGTGGCCGATGGTGTCCTCGGGACCGCGCTCGCGACCGTACTTTTGCTTATAGGTGCGAATGAGCGGCAAGGTAAAGATGAGCCACCAGGCGCCAGTGATGACAAACGACAGACGCGTTGCCAGCATGGTGGGGACGCCAAGAGCGGGACCACCCATGATAAGCGCCAAGCAGATGATGAACGGCACGGTGGAACCGATGTAGCCCCAGGCATAACCCGAGCTGGACACGGCGTCCATGCGCTCGTCGGTGGTAATGTCGGGCAGCATGGCGTCGTAGAACGTCATGGAAGAGTTAAGGCCGATGGTGCACAGCACGTACACGGTCAAAAATGCCATGGCGGACATTGGGATAGCCTGCGCCAGGCAGAGCACCAGGCCCGTGAGGAAGAAGCCCAAGAAGAACTTGATCTTGTTGCCGGCGTAGTCGGCAAGCGCGCCCAGAATGGGCATGAGCATGGCGATGACCAGCGAGGCGATCGTCTGCGCATTGCCCCAGGCGACCACCAGGTCGGCCGAGGAAGCGCCGGTATTGATGGCGTTAAAGTAGATGGGCACCACCGAGGTATTGAGCAGCACGAGGGCCGAATTGCCCACATCATACATAACCCAGTTACGCTCGAGCTTGGTGTATTTCATGGACAGGGACCCTTCGTATTCGCCCGATATGCAGTTAGTTCATCGTACCCCAATTGTCCAGAACCGCCGGTAAGGATTCGGCAAAGGGGCACGCATGAGCCCTATTCCTCGCGGTCGAACTCCTCATCGGCATTGAGCACGCGACCGCTGTAGTTGACGTGACTGGTAACGGCATCCATGTCACCGGTCTCGATAAAACGTGCGACCGTGCATTCGTAATCGACCAGCGCACGATCAAAAACCTCGGGGAAACTCTCGTTCGAGACCTCGTCGGTAAAGGGATTCTTCCATGTCAGATGGCCCAGGTTACCGGTGCGCTCGGGCAGCTCCGTCGTCACGCGATGGGCAAGGCCGTCGAGCAGCGAGTAGTCGTGCACCAAGCCCTCAACCAGCGAGATCGCGCGCGTCTTTGCGGAGCCGGCCGCTCAATCGCGCGGTAAAGTCGCTGCATATTGGCAACGGCAGCACCGTACTCCCCCGCCGGAATGTCAATGCCGTACACGCGTCCGGCAACATAGCTCATCAGCACGCCGGCCACGCGATTGATGCGATCGGTGGTGACGATCTCGCCCGCCGGCGGGTAATCGTCAACCGTAGCGCCATCGCGTTTAAGCTGCAGCATCAGCACATCCAGGTCGCTCTCGATCACGGCATGGACCTGACTGCTCGAATCCTCAAGCTCTGAATCGGACTCCACGATGCCAAACTGCTGCTCATAGACAAAGGGGTGGGCGTTGCGGTCGAGCACGTAATGAGACAGCAGGCCCAGCGCAAAGGCACGACCCAAGCTGGCGTCGCGCGGCAGCAGATGCGACACGCCGTCGCGCAGGCACGCGAACTGGCGAGACATGCGCGACCGATGCATGACCTGCGCCAGCAGCGTGCAGTCGGAAACACGCGGTGTCAGAATGTGAAAGAAAAACGGGTCGGGGCCTTGGTTGCCCAAGATAAAGGCAATGCGCTCTTCATCGGACGTTATGACGCCCTGCGGAAGACGGTCGATGCTTTCCTCGCCAAACAGATGATGGGTGATAAGCGCGGGCATAATGATCCTTTCGATTTCATTCGATGCCACCCATTATGCCCACCGCGCGCCCATGCCAAACCTGCGATGGTAAACGACAGCACGCAGACCGTCTACGCAAGCCCCAAGTGTGCTTTAACCTCGGCAGCGCGACGGCGGGACACGGCACTGTCGAGCTCACGCGGTCGAGCCTGAGCTCCATCAGCCCCGTGGAGCCAATCTCAACATTGTGCACGTCTTCCAAATTGACCAGGTAGCTGCGATGAACGCGAATAAAGCCCTCGGAGCCCAAGCGACGTTCGAGCGAAGAGATCGACTCATTGATCAGATATGTTCCCTCGGCGCAGACGGCGTTGCAAAAATCGGCACGCGCCTCAAAGTAGCAGGCATCCGCCACGGGGATGAACACCTTTTTGCCCCCGCGATCCACCGTCAGGCGCAAGGCTGGCGCGGAGCATGGACGACACGACGAACGCCCAGGGCGGCCTCGATCTTATCGAGCGCCTTTGACAGGCGGGCATCCTCGACCGGCTTGACGACGTAATCAATGGCATCGAGGTTATAGGCATCGGCCGCATACTCGGCAAATGCCGTCACAAACACCACGACCGGCGGCGTTTTTAGGTTCTGCAGCGTCTCGGCAAGCTCGATTCCCGAGCGGCCGGGCATCGTGATATCCAAAAACAGCACGTCGGGCTTGTTCGACAGAATCGACTCCACGGCCTCGGTGACATTGCCCGCCTCGGCAATCTGTCCCACACGTGCATCCTTTTCCAGCAGATAACGTAGCTCAGCCCTAATAGGAGGCTCGTCATCAACCACCAAGATGTTCCATCCCTCGGACATATGCGCTTCCCCTCTTTTTTTCTCTCAATCCAACCGCGCGCTACACCTTCATCGGCGCCGGCTCATGCGGCTCGCCGTTCAGCTCGACGATGACCTGCGTTCCCACGCCCTCCTGGGACTTCACGCGCATGCCAGAATCTTCCCCGTAAAAGAAATGGATGCGCTGAAGCACGTTGAAGAGCGCCAGGCCGCAGCCCCGCTTGATGGAGCCGTCGGCGGTAATGCTCTCGGGCTCCTCTCGGCGATGCTGCTCAAACAGGTGCGCGCAGACTTCTTCGCTCATACCGATGCCGTCATCTTCGACGATGATCTCCAGACCGTCATCGGTCTCAAAAGCCCTAACACGAATAGAAAGCGGCTCGGTCTCGCGCTGCGCATGCTTGATGCAGTTTTCGAGCAGCGGCTGCAAGATAGACGGCGGCACCATGCTGTCGCGCACCTCAAAGTCGATATCGACCGAGACGCGCAGACGGCCGTCGCCATACCGGGCCTGCATAAGGTTGATGTAACGAGTGCCCTGTTCCACCTCGTGCTCGAGCGTTGTGAGGGTATCGGAATCGGACAGTGTCTGACGGTAGTAATTGGAAAAGTCGATGAGCAGCGACCTGGCCTTGTCCGGCTCGGTACGCACGAGCGACACGATGGTGCTGATGGTGTTAAACAGAAAATGAGGATCGACCTGCGATTGCAAGGCGCGCAGCTCCACGCGAGCTGTAAGCTCGTCCTGGCGCTCGAGCTCAAAGCTCGCAAGCTGCGTGGAAATGAGGTCGGCAAAGCCCGAGGCAAGCGCCGTCTGGCGCATATCGATGCTGCTCAGACGGGGATAATACAGCTCGAGCGTGCCCACGCAATGCCCGCGCACGGTGAGCGGTGCGACGATACCGGCGCGCAGGCGCGGAAAGTAGCCACCCGTCTCAGTCGAGGCATCGCGCGAAAATACGCTTTGCTCACCGCTGTTGATCACGTTGAGCGTAGTCCGCAGCACAACCGGAGTGCCCGCGGGGCATTTTGCCGAGTCCTCGCCCCAGCTCGCCAGCACCTGCTTGCCGTCGGTAAAGCAGATGGCCGAGGCAATGGTCTCGGAAAGGATGATTTTGGAAGCGCCCAGGGCCGCTTCGGGCGTAAGGCCTCGTGACGTATAGGCGAATATTTTCGATGCGATGGCGAGTGTGCGGTCGGTAGCGCTCGACGTGAGGTCGTCGGGAACGACAAAGACGTACGAGAAGAAGAAGCACAGCATGACCAAGCCGGCAATGACGACAACGCCCGGGACGGGGTTGGGATTATCGGTCAAATCCCAGATAAGCAACAGGATAAGCGCCGGAACGACAACACCGAGCAGGATGGCCTGGACCACATGCTGGGCCGTACGAAAGACCTTGGTCGAGTTGTAGCTCTTGCCCAGAATCAGCCTGTTTAAATCCACCGTCATCCCCTTTTGTCTACCGCACCCATAGCAATAAAGAGGGCCGCAAGCGACCCTCTCCATTGCATTATGCAATCAAAAACTGTGTTTTACATCCAGCCATCGACAAACGGTATCTTAGGCGCTGTATTTGTTGGCCTCGCCAAAGGTGCCAGCCTCGACGATCCAGCCGTCCTTCATGATGACGTCCATGTTGTCGGTGTTGAGCACGTGGATGTCAGCGGCGACGTCACCGTTGACGACCAGCAGGTCGGCGCACTTGCCGGCCTCGATGGAACCGGTCTCGTTCTCGATGTGGCACATCTTGGCACCGTTGAGGGTGGCGCAGGTGATGGTCTCGACCGGGGTGAAGCCGATCTTGTCGACGAACTCGTACATCTCCTCGATGGAGCAGGTGCGTACGGGGTGACGAAGGAGAAGGAGTCGGAGCCGATCGTCATGACGACGCCGCGCTTCTTGGCCTCGCGCAGGCAGTCGTAGTTGCGCTGCAGTTCCTTCTCGACCAGGGTGCCTCGTACTTGTCGTGCAGCTCGGGGACGTAGACGGGCGGATAGGTGGCGTACCAGGTGGGCAGGAAGGCGATCGTCGGGGTGAAGAAGGTGCCCTGCTCGGCCATGAGGTCCATGGTGCGCTCATCGATATCGAAGCCGTGGATCAGCTGCTCGCAGCCAAAGCGGACGGAATCGTAGGCAGCGGCATGGTTGTTGTAGCAGTGGCTCCACACGGGGATGCCGACCATCTTGGCCTCTTCGACCACGGCCTGAATCTCCTCGGAGCAGTAGTGCTGGTCGCGGCCGGAGTCCCAGCGCCAGATGCCGCCACCGGTAGCCCAGATCTTGATGGCATCGGGGTTCTCGCGCAGGCGACGACGGACGGCCTTACGCAGATCCCAAGGACCGTCGACCTGATCGCCCCAGGGGTGCGATTCCTTGTTGAGCTCCTGGCTGCAGTGGTGGGAGTCGCCGTGGCCGGCAACGCGGCAGAAGCCAAGGCCGGTTGCCAGAACGCGCGGGCCCTTGAAGACGCCCTTGTCGATGCAGTCGCGGATCTGGATGCCGAAGCGGCCGATCTCGCAGACGGTGGTGAGACCGTGGGTGAGGCAGTCGTAGGCCTGCTTGACGGCGACGGCCTGCTTCTCGAGGAGCGGCTGCATGACCCAGTCGGTGTCATCGTCGGTCAAGTTGCCCGAGAAGTGCAGGTGGGTGTCGATCAGGCCGGGAAGGACGGTCTTGCCGGCGGCATCGATAACCTCAACGCCCTCAGGAAGGTCCTGCATAGTGCCGGCGTACTCGATCTTGCCGTTGTCGTCGACGAGAACGAGGGAGTTCTCGACCGGCTCGGCACCGGTACCGTCGATGAGCTTGCCGCCAACGATTGCATACTTAGTGGACATGGTTCCTCCTTATGGATCCATATAGTGGGCGAGGCCGTGTTGGGTTAAGGCCTCACAAAGCTACCCAAGTGGTGCCGGGTTCGGTGCGCGGGAGAGAGGATTCCGCGCACCCGATCCGCCCCGGCTCGGCGTTACTTTTTGCGGGAATTGGTGAAAGCCATGAGGCCAGGCCAATAGCCAACCAGCCGATCACGATGCTCCACTCCACCATGTTGAGGGAGGCAGGAGAGAACGGGATCACGAGCAGGCCAATGATGGTGCCGCAGGCAACGATAGCGAGGCTGATGCCAAACTTGCCGCCGGGCACTCGTAGGGACGAGGCAGGTCGGGCTCGGTGAAGCGCATGCGCAGGCAAGCGAGGGCGACCATGCCGCAGGAGAAGATGAAGCGAGAGCCGACACGTTGGTCAGAGGGATGAGCATGTTCTTGCCCAGGAACGGACCGACGACGGTGATGACGCCCAGAACGACGCAGGCGAGCTTGGGAGCGCCGGACTTGGGATCGACCTCGGCGAACTTCTCGGGCAGCTGGCCCTTTCGGCCCATGGCGAGCATGATGCGGCTCGTGGCGCCGTAGAAGGAGTTCATCGGGCCCATGGGTCCAAGCGTGGCGATGACGAGCATGGCCAGGTACAGGAGCATGTTGATGCCCTTGAGGCAGGCAAGCGCGGGAACCGGGCTCTTAACAAACTCATGCCAGTCGAGGATGGTGCCGAACGAGTAGATGCAGACCATGTAGAAGCCGCCGGCGGCCAGCAGGGCCAAGGAGATGATCTTACCGAACTTGTTCCAGTTGAGGCCCTCGGCTGCTTCCTCAGCCTGCTGAGGAATGGTGTCGAAGCCGGCGTAGAAGAACGGGGTCAGAACCAGGACCGAAACGATACCGGCGAACAGGCTGGTGCCCTCGGTAGCGGGCTTGCCGCCACCAGCACCGGTGACCTGGGAGAACACGGGCATGGCGTTGTCCGGCGAGCCGGTGAACAGCGAGACGCCCATGGCGAGCAGCATGCCGCAGAGCAGGGCCTTGGTCAGGAAGGCCTGCAGCTTGGCGGCCGAGCTGGCACCGCGGAAGTTGAGGAAGATGACGTAGGTTGCAAAGCCGAGCGCGATCAGCGTCGGGAACAGGTAAACGTCGGCGCCCAGGATGGTGTAGAGCTTGACGGCGCGCAGCCACTCAAGGCCGGGCAGGCTGCCGAACATCTCGGACACGAGGGTCGAGATGGCGATGGCCTCCCACGGGCACAGGATGCCGTTGCCCAGGGCCAGGAGCCAGCCGGTGATGTAGCTCATCGTACGGCCAAAGCTACGATCGACATACTCGACGATGCCGCCCGAGATGGGGATAGCAGCCGTGAGCTCACCGAAAACAGCTCCGACGGGCACGAGGAAGATTGCACCCAAGAGGAATGCGATCATAGCGGGAACGGGACCGCCGCCCACGACCATCCAGTCGCCGACCTGCAGAACCCAACCGGTACCGATGATGGCACCGAAACCGATGGTGAAGAAGTTCCAGAGCGAAAGCGTTTTCTTCATGCCGCCGTTATCCTCGACTGCAACTTCTGCATTCTTGTCCGCCATTGTTCCCCTCCTTTCCTTTTTGACGCCCCTTGGCGTCACCCCTTGCGCGGTCCGTTTTGCCGCGCGCTTTTATTCCATGGCTTTAAGATACGGCCTTGGCGCAGCAGCGCCGCTCGCAGCTCGACCGAAGGCAGAACTGCAAAACGAGCGGCACCGTTTTTGGGACGAACGGCGGGAGACGTCATTCGTCTTGGACGCTTTCATCTTGTCTGCTTTTGAATACCTGTTGCCGTGACGCTTGGCGCGCGGCGCGGCAACGTTCATACCATTTATCAGGCTTTTGGCGCACATACCCATGTGTCGTGCATCTTTTTATGTAGGATAGACAAGTTACACATGAGGCAAGGTGATTCAAATGGCATACGGATACAATGACGGCGACCAACGGCCACAAAGCGTGCGCCTTGCCGGCCGTACCACGCCAACGCCCAGAAGCACCTCCGACAACGACAACCCGCAGCGCCCCCAAGTGCAGACCGGGGCTTCTTCGCGGCAACAGAGCCGTACCGCGCAGCAGTCAGACCGCGTGAGTACGAGCACGCGCCAACGCCAGACCGACACATCGCAGCCGCGCCGCTACGATCGCCGTACGACCGACTACTACGTTAAGCGCTCCTTTTCGCGACCTCAACGCAATCGCGGCAATTCCGCCCCTCGCCCCGCGTCGCACACCACAAGCCACGCGCTTCCAGCCCGCCGCCTACGCCTTGCGCTTTGCTCCATTGCCGCCTGCCTCGTCTTTGTGTTTTTGGGATCCTGTATCTCCCACGGATCAGCCGGTCTTGAGCCCACTGCCGAGGACAAGCTGCTTAAAGCTCCCGTCGCGCCCGGTTACTCCTTTGCGTTCTCGACCCCACGCTCGCAATGGCAGGCCGGCACCATGCCCCACATCTACCAAATTGACCCCGCATGGTCGGAGCTGCCCTATGCCGGCGGCACTATTCGCGAAAACGCTTGCGGCCCCACTTGTCTCACCATGGTCTATATCTTTAAGACTGGCCACGCCGATAAGACGCCGGTCGATATATGCGCACTGGCCGAAGCCGGCAACTACGCCCCCACTGGTGCCACCGAGTGGTCGTTTATGACAGGCGGTGCGTGGCAGCTGGGACTCAACGGAACACAGCTCTATAACGATCGTGAATCGATTACCCAAGCACTTCGCTCGGGTGCGCCCGTTATCGCCGCAGTGCGCCCCGGTACGTTTACCAACGTAGGCCACTACATCGTGCCCTACGGCATCGACGATGCCAACCAGATTGGCGTCTACGACCCCAACTCGGCCAGCCGCAGCGCCCGCCGCTGGGGCGTCGTAGAGGTCCTCAACGAAGTCGAAGCCATGTGGGCCTACTACTAGTCATTGGGGACAGACTTAAATGAGTGGTCATTGGGGACGCTCTTGTTTGACTAGTCATTTAAGAACGTCCCCAATGACTAGGTGAATAGCAAAAGCCCCGCAGTCGGAGCGGACTGCGGGGCTCATGAAGAGAGGCTAGTTTGTGGGCGCTTTGCCTGGCGCCCACGAGAGAGGCAACAGAGTAGAGACTACTCGTGGATGCGGGTACCGGAGAGGCCGGCCATGGTCTCGGCAGCCTTGTCCAGAGCGCCGATGATGCAGGTGCGGCCCTTGCGGGAACGGGCGAACTTGATGGCAGCGCGGACCTTGGGCTCCATGGAGCCCTTGCCGAACTGGCCCTCGTCGGCCAGGCGCTCGGCCTCGTCGGCGGTGAGGTCCTCGAGCTCCTCCTGGTTGGGCTTGCCAAAGTTGATGGCGACATGCTCAACGGCGGTCAGCAGGAACAGAACGTCGGCGTCGCAGTCCTCGGCCAGCAGCTCGCCGCCCAGGTCCTTGTCGATGACGGCGGGAACGCCCTTGTAGCAGCCCTTGTTCTCGTAGTCGCGGACGACGGGGATGCCGCCGCCACCGCAGGCGATGACGATGAACTCGTTGTCGAGCAGGTTGAGGATGGAGTCAGCCTCGACGATCTTCTTGGGATCGGGAGAAGCGACGACGCGACGCCAGCCGCGGCCGGAATCCTCGACGAAGACCTTGGAAGGATCCTCGGCCATGAACTCCTTGGCCTGCTCCTCGGTGTAGAAGGGGCCGATTGGCTTGGTCGGGTTCTTGAACGCGGGATCATCCGGGTCGCACTCGATCTGGGTGACGACGGTGGCGGCGTGCCAACGCTTATAGCGCTTGTGCATCTCGCGGCCGATGCCCTGCTGCAGGTGATAACCAATGTAGCCCTGGGACATGGCGCCGCACTCGGGCAGCGGCATCTCGGGGGTGCCGATGGCATCGTGGGCAGCGGCGAAGGCGTTCTGGATCATGCCGACCTGCGGGCCGTTGCCGTGGGTGATGATGATCTCGTTGCCCTGCTCGATGAGACCGAGGAGGGCGTGGGCGGTGTTGCTCACGGCCTCGATCTGCTCGACGGGGTTGTTGCCGAGGGCGTTGCCGCCAAGGGCGACGACAATACGATCGGGCTTGCCAAGAGGCTTAGACATTGCTGGAATCCTTTCTGTAAAAGGCCTACAACCCATTAATAACCCGCGTCCGTGCGATACGCGAGTTTATTAAGGTTATATTCTCTTTATCGCTCATTTTATTCATTTTGAAAATACCTAAGCGGCGAACGGTCGATTTTACCCGCTCAGCGTAAAGAAGCCCAGTTCAGGCATATCTACGCCATTTACGTGCAACTTTATTTAAATAGAGCAGGGATTAGACCAGATTATGCAAACTATATCTTTGCTAAACACAAAACGGACAGCGCAATATCTTACTCGCACTATACGCGATTCTATACATTAATTTGACGAGTATGCACCCCTGCAAAAACATGGGGCTTTTCATCCAACATAAGGGATAGCCGATCGCGCTTCACCCCGCGGCAAGCGACTGCGAGTTCGCAGTATGGAACTTTACCGTCGGCTTCTGCATGAACGCTGCCGACGCCCTTTCGCTCCTGCGCGCCCAAGCAGCCGAGAACGCTAACGGCGCCACTGTCAACCTGGCCACCCTCAACAACGGCGCCGCCAGCCTTTTCGCAAAGTACCGTGCTGGTTCGCTGGCTTTGAGGCCTAAGTGAGCTTTGCTATTTGCCAATTTTTGTATGATTTGGGTCAAATCTATTTGTCAATTTTTGTATGATTAGGGGCAAATCTATTTGCCAATTTTTGTCAATGAGGTGTTTTAATGCTACGCCGCAAGGTCACTGATAGGCTTTTGAGCTGGAAGAATAACTCCCATAAGGCTCTGCTTGTTACCGGTGCGCGTCAGATTGGCAAGAGCTATGCGATTCGCGCGTTTGGAAAGAGCAACTACGCTTCGTATTATGAGGTCAATCTGCTACTTGATGCCGAGGCAAGAGACGTACTTGTTGGCGCTAAGAACTCCATTGACTTCATCAACCGTGTGGCCCTTCTTGCGGATGCACCGCTTGTTGAAGGAGACACGCTTATCTTCGTCGATGAGATTCAGGAGTATCCGCAGATCGTTACACTTATGAAGGCGCTGGTCGAGGACGGACGCTTTAGCTATGTCTTCTCGGGGTCTATGCTTGGGACTGAGTTTAAGGGGATCTCTTCTTTTCCGGTAGGGTATGTCGAGCACATTGTTATGCGGCCGATGGATTTTGAAGAGTTTTGTTGGGCAAACAGCGTCAGCGAAAATGTGCTTGCAGATATTCGCAGCCGCCTTGTCGAGAGACGTCCCGTCGAAAACTATATTCATGAGGCGATGCTCAAAAACTTTAGAGCCTATATCGTTTGCGGCGCATGCCGGAGGTCGTTCAGAACTATATCGATTCGGGCTATTCGCTCGTGAGAACGCGTGAGCTTCAAATTCAGCTAGTCGATCAGTACAAAAGCGATATCTCTAAATATGCATCGACTCGAGCGTTTAACGTTCGCTCCATTTTCGAGCAAATTCCCGTTCAGCTTGAGGCGGAGTCCCATCGCTTTATCGTCTCGTCTCTAGGCGAGGGAGCTCGTCTTCAAAAATACGAGCAGGATTTCCTATGGCTGGTGAACGCAGGCGTTGGATTGATGGTCCCCCAGGTGACGGAGGCCCGGAGTCTCTTAAGAGGACAGAGAAGGCGACCGCCTTTAAACTATACGAGTCTGATACAGGCATGCTCGCATCACGGTATCCCGGCAGCACGGCACGCGCTGTCTACCTTGATATGAAAACCCCCAACCTCGGCGGTCTCTATGAGAACGTGGTCGCACAGGAACTCGTTGCCCTCGGAGCAGATACGTGGTACTACCAAACGCGTGAGGTCGGTGAAGTCGACTTTGTAATCGAAGGCGCCCGAGGACATGTTGTCCCAATCGAAGTCAAATCGGGCAAGAAAGTTCGAGCACATGCAGCCCTCGACCGTTTGATGAGTGTGGGCGAGTACAAAATTCCCGAGGCCGTTGTGCTGAGCCACGAAAACCTTTGCAAAGAGGGCAAGATCCTTTACGTTCCAATCTATATGACATTCTGTCTCGATGAGTTTATGGAAAAGGACGACCCCAACAACGATTTCTCGTTTGCACCCATATCTCTCTAGGTCATCTGAGTCCGCAAGCCAGCCCCCACGCCCAAAGTACTGCGCCTTTCGCGCCAAAGGCGCGAAACAGCAAGGGGATAGAAGGCGGCGACAACCAACTCCCCCACTATGCCCAAAGTGCTGCGATGTTTCGTGCAAAGCGCGAAACAGCACTGGGACAGCAGAAGGCCACAATCAGCTAGCCCTCCATGCCCAAAGTGGCGCGTGGTTTCGCGGCAAAGCCGCGAAACAGCGACCGGGACAAAAGGCCCCGCCAACCACGTCCTTCATTCAGCCCCACAATCCGAGGACGTAGTCGTAGCAGGATCTGAGGGCTGACCTTCGCGGACACTCCGCAGGACGAAGGAACCCCCGCCGCACGTAGTGCGCAGCGGGGGTTCCTTCATGTCCGAGGACGTCCGCGAAGGTCAGCCCTCAGATCCTGCGGTGGGAGACTTAGGCCTCGTTGTACACCGTCTTGAGCTTCAGCAGGTGCTGATAGCGGTCCATGGCGGCCTGCTCGTTCTCCTTGAAGAGCTCCTCAGCGCGCTCGGGGAAGGAACGCGTCAACGAAGCGTAACGGGCCTCATTCATCAGGAACTCCTGGTAACCGCCCGCGGCTCCTTGGAATCGAGCGAGAACTTCTTGCCGGCAGCAGCCTCGGGGTTGAAGCGGAAGAGGTTCCAGTAACCGCACTCGACAGCCTTCTTCATCTCGGCCTGGCAGTTCTGCATGCCGCCCTTCTTGATGGAGTGCATCTCGCAGGGGCTGTAGCCGATGATGAGGGACGGGCCGTCGTAGGCCTCGGCCTCGTGAATGGCCTTGAGGGTCTGAGCCGGGTTGGCGCCCATGGCAACCTGTGCCACGTAGACGTAGCCGTAGCTCATGGCAATCTCGGCCAGAGACTTCTTCTTGGTCACCTTACCGGCAGCGGCGAACTGAGCGACCTGGCCCAGGTTCGAGGCCTTGGAGGCCTGACCACCGGTGTTGGAGTAAACCTCGGTGTCGAAGACGAAGACGTTGACGTTGTGGCCGGAAGCCAGGACGTGGTCCAAGCCACCGAAGCCGATGTCGTAGGCCCAGCCGTCGCCGCCGAAGATCCAGAAGGACTTCTTGGTGAGGTAAGCCTTGTCGGCGAGGATCGCCTTGGAAGCGTCGCAGCCGCACTTCTCGAGCTCGGCAACGTAGGCAGCGGCAGCGGTCTTGGAGGCCTCGGCGTCGTTGACGGAGTCGATCCAAGCCTGGCCGGCGGCCTTGAGCTCATCGGACGGACCATCGGCAGCGATGATGTCCTGGGTAGCGGCGATCAGCTTGTGCTGAACGGCCTCATAGCCAACGGCCATGCCCAGGCCGTGCTCGGCATTGTCCTCGAACAGGGAGTTGTTCCACGCCGGGCCGTGACCGTCCTTGTCCTTGCAGTAAGGAGCGGTGGCAGCGGGGTTGCCCCAAATGGAGGAGCAGCCGGTGGCGTTGGAAATGAACATGCGGTCGCCGGCGACCTGGGTCACCAGACGTGCATAGGCGGTCTCGGCGCAGCCGGCGCAGGAGCCGGAGAACTCCAGGTAGGGCTGCTTAAACTGGCTGCCCTTGACGTTGGCCGCGATGAGCTCCTTCTTCTCGGAGACGTTCTCGACCATGTAGTCCCAAACGGGCTGCTGGTCCATCTCCTGCTCGGTGGGAACCATCTCGAGGGCGCCTTGGGGCAAACCTTGACGCAGTTGGTGCAACCCATGCAGTCGAGCGGGGACACAGCCATGGTGAACTTCATGCCCTTGGCCTTGGGGCCCATGGCGTCGAGCGTGCGGGTAGCCTCGGGCGCGGCGGCAGCCTCGTCCTCGGTCATCGCAAACGGACGGATGGTGGCATGCGGGCACACGTAGGCGCACTGGTTGCACTGGATGCACTTGGTCTCGTCCCAGTGGGGAACGACCACGGCGACGCCGCGCTTCTCGTATGCGGAGGCGCCCAGCTCAAACTGGCCGTCGGCGCAATCGACAAAGGCGGAAACAGGCAGGCTGTCGCCGTCCATGCGATCGATGGGCTCGAGCAGGTTCTTGACCTGCTGGGCGATAGCGGACTTGGTCTCCTCGGAGAGCTCGATGGGGGCAGCATCCTCGGCAGTTGCCCAGTCGGCCGGAACCTCGAACTTACGGAAGGCGGTAGCGCCGGCATCGATAGCCTTGTGGTTGGCGTCGACGATGGCCTGGCCCTTCTTCATGTAGGACTTGGTAGCCGCGTCCTTCATGTACTGCAGGGCGTCCTCGGCGGGCAGGACCTTGGCCAGCGCGAAGAAGGCGGACTGGAGCACCGTGTTGGTGCGCTTGCCCATGCCGACCTTGGCGGCCAGGTCGATAGCGTCAATCAGGTAGACGTTGACGTTGTTGTTCGCGATGTAGCGCTTGGCCACAGCGGGCATGTGCTCGGCGAACTCCTCGTCGCTCCACTGGCAGTTGACCAGGAAGGTACCGCCCGGCTTGACGTCGCGGACCATCTTGAAGCCCTTGACGATATAGCTGGGGTTGTGGCAAGCGACAAAGTCGGCCTTGGTCACGTAGTACGGCGAGCGGATCGGGGAATCACCAAAGCGCAGGTGCGAGACGGTGACGCCGCCGGTCTTCTTGGAGTCATACTGGAAGTAGGCCTGAACGTACTTGTCGGTGTGGTCGCCGATGATCTTGATCGAGTTCTTGTTGGCGCCGACGGTACCGTCGCCACCCAGACCCCAGAACTTGCACTCGATGGTGCCGGGGGCTGCGGTGTTGGGCGCATCCTCAGCCTCGGGCAGGCTCAGGTTGGTCACGTCATCGACGATGCCGATGGTGAACTCGCGCTTGGGCTCGTCCTTCTTGAGCTCCTCGAAGACAGCGAACGCGGACGCGGGAGGCGTGTCCTTGCTGCCCAGGCCGTAACGGCCGCCGACGACCTTGATACCCGTCTTGCCGGCCTCGTAGAGAGCGGAGACGACGTCCTGGTAGAGCGGCTCGCCGATGGAACCCGGCTCCTTGGTGCGGTCCATGACGGCAATCTTTTTGACGGTCTCGGGGAGAACGTCGACAAAGTGCTTGATGGAGAACGGACGGAACAGGCGAACCTTGACCAGGCCGACCTTCTCGCCGTGAGCGTTGAGGTAGTCGATGACTTCCTCGAGCACGTCGCAGAAGGAGCCCATGCACACGACGACGCGATCGGCATCGGGAGCGCCGTAGTAGTTGAACAGGCCGTAATCGGTGCCGAGCTTCTCGTTGATCTTCTTCATGTAGCCCTCGACGACGGCGGGAAGCTCGTCGTAGACCTTGTTGCAGGCCTCGCGGTTCTGGAAGAAGATGTCGCCATTCTCGTGGCTGCCGCGGGTATGCGGGTGCTCAGGGTTGAGCGCGTGATCGCGGAAAGCCTGGACGGCGTCCATGTCGCACATCTCGGCCAGATCCTTGTAGTCCCACATGGCGACCTTCTGGATCTCGTGGCTGGTGCGGAAGCCATCGAAGAAGTTAAGGAACGGGGTCTTGCCCTCGATGGCGGCAAGGTGAGCCACCGGCGAGAGGTCCATGACCTCCTGGACGTTGCCCTCGGCGAGCATGGCGAAGCCGGTCTGACGGCAGGCCATGACGTCGGAGTGATCGCCAAAGATGTTCAGGGCGTGCGAAGCGACGCAACGCGCGGAGACGTGGAAAACGCCCGGGAGCTGCTCGCCCGCGATCTTGTACATGTTCGGGATCATCAGGAGCAGACCCTGAGAAGCCGTGTAGGTGGTGGTCAGAGCACCGGCGCCCAGCGAACCGTGAACGGTACCGGCTGCACCTGCCTCGGACTCCATCTCGACGACCTTGACCGGGGTGCCGAAGATGTTCTTGCGACCCTGGGCCGCCCACTGGTCGACATGGTCGGCCATCGGGCTGGACGGCGTAATGGGATAAATTCCCGCTACCTCGGTGTACGCATACGAAACATATGCGGCCGCCTCGTTGCCGTCCATAGACTTAAACTTACGCGCCATATACCCCTCTCCTCTCATATAGGTATACAGGCCCCGGCGATCGCCGGGATGTTGGCGTGATGGGATTTTCGTTGTTGCTTCCGATCATCTGGCAGGCGGACTTGGCAGCAGGTGCATGGCGTGGAGAGAAGGCATGCCGAGGCGAGGAGGGCTTCACGCGCTCCACAGGCCCAGCTACCCGTCTTGCACATGACCGAGCGCCGCAAAGGCCGCATGCCGGATGCTCCCGGGCACGCCCCGGCGATGGGAAGCGCCCGCAACGGAAATCCGCATGCGGGTTTATTGTACCCCGCCGTCAAGTGTAATTTCGACAAATATAGGTGGGCGGTAAAGGTTTACCTTAGGTGACCGCCAAGGGCCAAAATGGTCCCTCCATCCCCGGGCGACTGGCTCTGGCGCGCCAAGGAGTGTCCCCATGTGCCGGTAGAAAAGGAGCGTCCCTAACTGCCGGCTAGAGGGCGCCAAGGAGGATGGCGTAGGTGGTGGATTCGCCGAGTTTGAGCTCGTCGCCGGGGTTGAGCCGGGCGGAACGGCCGGGCTCTACTTGAATACACACGCTCGTGGCCCCGTTTACCACCACGGTGCCGTTCGTGGATGACAGGTCCTCGACAAACCATGTGCCAGAATCGTCGCACCAGATATGGGCATGGCGGGCCGAGACATCGTCGCCGACGTCGGTAATATCGCCCTCACCAGTGGCCAGCGCGCCAATCTCAACACCCTGCTCACTCGGCTGAATCCAGCGCGGGGCGCTCACGACAAAACTGTTTTGCACGCGCAGCAAGCCCAAGGGGTGCGCCGGGGCGGGTTCGCGTTCGCCCGCAGTCAGCGACATGCCAAGCGAACGCGGCGTGGATGTGCCTCCGCCACAGGTCGCGTGTGCGTAGTCGATGGAATAGTTCACCGAGGACCGCACATCCGCCGAACAACCGACGGCGACAAACAGCACCAGCACGGCCTCGGCGCGCTCGGCGGGCATGAGTTCCGCCGCCTGGGACAGGCGATCGAGCGCGTTGCGATAGAGATTCGTGTCCTGGTGGCACTCTTCGAGCGCGCGTACCATCGGTTCACCTGCAGGACCGCACACCATATTGATCACAGCCGTGGAGTCCATGGGGTTGCGCTGGCGCAGGGCCAGTTGCGACATAATACGCGCAGCCGAGGTACCGTATTCGGCAAAGTAGCGCTGCTGAAGCGTGCCGACCGGCGCGCGAACGATAAAGCGGGAAACCCAAGAGCGATCGGCGGCTCGGCTCTGCGGGCTGCGGCCGTCGGCGAGCGGACGGGACGAAAGCACCAAGCCGCACAGCTCGATATGGCTCAGATGCGCTGCGCGCTTAAAGATGTCAAACATGGCCCCGCATGGGGTGAGCTCAACTTGAGATGCCATGACCTAGGCCTCCTTGGTCGTAGAAATAGAATCGGACGATACTTCGACAGGTCCGCCAAAAGTACGGACAGCTGCGGCTCCACCGGCAAGCGGAGTCGCCATCTGGGCTTTTGTGCGTCGCGGTGCCGAAACGGGAAGTTCAAAGGCAAAGCCCATCGCAAGCAAAAACCACGTAAGCGTATAGGTTGCAACCAGAGCGGCAACAAGGCCGCCCATCACGGCGCGTTGGGAAAATACGCTACATGCAGCCACAACCAGCACCGGAACCTCGCAGGCAGAAAGCGCAAGCACACCCTGCAGGAAGCCCGAGCGCCGATCGCGCGCAAGTGCCCCCGCGGCAACGCCGGCTATGCCTGGCAGCGCCAACGCCAGTGCGGCAATAATACCCGGTAGCGACCCAGACCACACGAGCGATCCCAAAGTCGCCGTCACGCGAGCGCCCGACGCCAGCAGCGCGGCCGAAACCACGACCACAGCCCAAACCACGCCACAGACGACCGTCGCGCCGACCATCAGCGCGCGACGAACCGCGCGGCCAGACGCATCCATGGGGCACGGCGTGAGCGGCTCGCCGCGGAGCGAACGACCGACATTTTGCGCATAGTGGTCACAAAACGCCGAGAGCGCCGCCTCGACCGCCGCCGGCTCGGGACGATCTTTTTGATGGCTGGACAGACAGGCCATCACCACGTCGAACAGCTGGGCATCGACAAACGCCAGCGCATCGCGTAGCTCCTCGGAATCCGGCTCAAGCCCCAGCTGCTGGGCCTGCTCGGCCGCAGCGAGCGCCACATCGGGCTCACGACGAAGCAGCTGAGTCAAATCGCAACCGGGCGCATGGGCACCAATGGGATAGTCGGGCAGCGTGTCCATCTTGAGACGGTAGGGGCTGGCGATGTCGCGCGTCTTTTTGCGCGAACCCGAGGTGCCCGAAGTGCTCGGCGCGGCTTCGTATGGCGCGGCGCCGGCAATGAGCTCGTAAACCGTGCTTGCTGCGGCATAGACGTCGATCGCCGGCGACATACGCAAAGCGCGCAGGTCGGGAATATCGTCGGTGAGCATCTCGGGCGGGGCATAGGCAACCGTCGCGCGACGCAGCGTGGCATAGCGCTCCGTAAACGACGCCTTGCCGCCGGTACCGGCCACGGCCGACGCAGGCTCAAGCGCCAGCGACGAGCCAAAGTCGATCAGGCACAGGTCAAAGGTGCCCTCGGCAAGCTGCCGGTCAAGCGGTAGACGCGCCGTACGCACCATAATATTAGCGGGCGAGATATCGCGATGGACAAAGCCCTCGCCCACCAGGCTCATACGGCAGAGCAGATCGAACAGGTCGCGACCCAGACGCGCCGCCACAAGCGGCGATAGGCGGCCGGCATCGTCCACGGCAAAGCGCGAGCGCAAGCGGGCGAGCGTCTCGCCCTCGACCCATTCCATGACAATTGCAGGCACACCGTCGACCTCGCCCCAGCCATAGAGGCGGGGAAAGCCCTTAAGGCCCGAAAGGGCGCGATGGCATTCGTATTCCTCGCGAAACGCCGCTTTGAACTTGGCGACCAGCGCCTCATGGGCGGCGGCATCGTCAAACTCATCGCACGTTGGCAAGATGAGCTGCTTGAGTGCCACGGCCTCGCCTTGGGCGTTGACGGCACGCGTCACGCGGCCGATACCGCCACGGCGCATGGTGGCATCGTCGGCAAACAGTATCGTAAAACGACGCAGATAGGCAGGCAGTTCGTCCTGACCGAGCGCAATGGCCGGCTCAAACCCGTCGACACGCGCCAGGCGCAGGCCGACCATGGGATCGCGACCGAGCGATTGTGGTGTGGTGGATGCAAGATCGGTCATCATAGGGCAAGCGCCGCCACGTTATTGTTGAAGTTACCGAGCGCGACGTCATCATCGCCGTAATGGCCGACCCATTGACATAGGTTGGTGTAACAGCCCCACAGATTGGCATACTGCTGATACCACTTTGACCGGGGCGAGAATGTCTGACGACCGAACTCGGCTCGAATGACAAACATCTCCCGACCAGGCTGTCGCACGGCCTGGGATCTCCCGTAGAGTTATAGGTCGAGACCACGTCATTGGCACGAGAAACATAGCCGTCGAGCATGTTGTACTTGGTCACAAGCCAGCTGTGAACGCTCTCTTCCTCAGCAGCGGAAAGGCCACCGGAGTTTGCATCGTTGTCAGTGTTGCCGCCCGTCGAGCCGCCGTTTCCAGACCCTCCGGCAGAGGAACCCGACCCAGAGCCACCGCCCGAACTCGACGAATCCGAGCCGGAGCCAGAAGTATCCGAGCTACCGGGCTTTCCGGACTGCTGGGCGTCCTGCTCCTTCTGCTGCTCGACCTTATTCACCGTTGCCGCCACGCTATTGTTGGACAACCGATCGATGATCTTGGTGTTGGTGAGCACGATGGTTTTGCCATTGGCAAGCGTGACTTCGTTGTCCGGGGCCTCGGCGCCGTCCGCGTCGCCGGTGCCAAACACAATATGCGCGACCACACTTGCCCAAGCATATCCAGTCGTGGTCCCCAGGTCACTTTTGACCTCATGCCCCACGCGCGGTTCGCGTGCGGCATGTGCCTGCATCATGGACGGCACGGTCATGCCATAGGCAGAAACGCCAGCTATGACCAGCACCAGCGAGCAAGACAGCAGTGCGTACGCCCGCGGCGCCAAGCCCAGTCGGCGTCGCATGCGCACCGCGGCGCCGCGCTTTGTCTGAGTGCCACCGGGCCGCATGCGTTCTCCTCCAACAAAAACACGCCGCTCGGGAGCGGCGCATTCATTCGAATCCATATTTGAGTGTATCAGCGAACCCAAAAGGTTGCGCAACGAATGGGCAAATTAAGGATGCGAGTGGAAGCATCCATGCGATAAGCGGATACAAAGCATCTTTGTTGCACAACAAACTTACAGTCGCACGGGGAAATTATGGCTACCCCGTGCGTCGCGATGAAGACATACGGCAGGAGCAGGCTCGCCACCTAAATCGTGCGACGGGCCTCGATGGCGCGCCCAAGCGTAAGCTCGTCGGCATACTCCAGGTCGCCGCCCACGGGAAGGCCGCTCGCCAGACGCGATACCTCAACGCCCAGCGGCTTGATAGTGCGGGCCAGGTAGCTCGCCGTGGTCTCGCCCTCGATATTGGGGTTGGTGGCGATGATGACCTCGTGGATGTCCTCGTGGCCCAAGCGTGCCAGCAGCTCACGAATGTGCAACTGCTCGGGACCAATCTTGTCCATGGGACTGATCACGCCGCCCAATACGTGGTAGAGACCGTGGTAGCTGCCCGTGCGCTCAATCGCCTGGACATCGCGCGGCTCGCCCACCACGCAAATGCGAGTGGTATCGCGCATCGAATCCTGGCAGATGGAGCACTCGTCGGCCGTGGCGTAGTTAAAGCAGCGGCTGCAAAAGTGAACCTCTTGCTTAACCTCCAGGATAGCCTCGGCCAGGCGGCGCGCCTCCTCGGCATCGGCCTCGAGCAGGTAATAGGCGATGCGCTGGGCCGACTTGGGACCAATGCCCGGCAGACGGCCCAGCTCATCGAGCAATTTTTGCAGACTATGGTTGGCACTCATATATATGCGTGTCTTAGAACGGCATGCCCGGGATGTTGAGGCCGCCGGTGATGGCGCCCATCTGCTTGTTGGCGAGCTCGTTGACACCGCGGACGGCCTCGTTGACGGCAGCCATGATCATGTCCTGCAGCATATCGACGTCCTCGGGATCGAGGGCATCGGGGTCGATGGTGAGGTTGACGAGCTCCATCTCGCCGTTAACGGTCACCTTGACCATGCCGCCGCCGGCAGAGGCGTCGACGGTCTGGGACTTAAGGTTTTCCTGCGCGGCGGCAAGCTGCTCCTGCATCTTGCGAGCCTGCTTCATCATTTGCTGCATGTTCATACCGGCCATGATGGCTCCTTTACGTGCGGCCGCGCGACAAGCTGCAAGGGCAGCCGGAGCGCGACGGGACTTTCAAACTCAAAAATCGTACCACGGCGCGGGGCAAGCAAGCGGGGCGGACACGCTACCTCAGTCGATATACATGTCCTTGAGCGTGACGCACGCCCAAGATTATGCAAGGTCGAATTATGCAAGGTTGCATAATTATCTCAAGCTACATCTAGCAGAGCTGGAACCAGGCAGTTTATGCGTAGGGCTACAAGGCTACATGGCAAAATGCCGAGCCGCTGCTCGAGGCGGCACGCATGGCGGCTGGGTATAATTTGATTGTCATAGATGACGATTTGGAGGTGCCCTCGTGAATGTCCCAGCCGTACTCCAAAACATCCGCTCAAAACACCCCGTTGCATATGTGGTTCTCTATCTCTTTGTCGTCTGGGTATTACTGGTTATCATCACCCATGCCATAGCTTTTGGAGCAGAACTGCTGATAGCCAGCTCGGACCAGCCCGTCGTCAAATGGGAGACGACCGATGAATGCACCGACGGAACCCGAACCATTTACTACAACAGCCCGTCCCTCTACCAAGAGTTCAAGGTCAAGATAAAGGACTCCAAGATTGTCGATGCCGAACTGGGCTCTTTATTTACAATCGGAGCAACCGTCAACGCCGAGCAAGTCGAGTACACGGACAGCCATGCGACGTATCGTATCGACCTCAGCATCCTAGGCCGACCGTCACGCGCCTGTCTGCTCGAATGCGATATACGCGGCACCACGTTGCACATGTCCGAAATACAGATGCGCCCGGGCAAGGGGTTCTCTTCTTGAGCAGTATACCCGCCTGCGCAGCTACTCCACCGGCTTGAAGATGGTGGACTGGCCGAAGACGCTGCGGATGAGGCTTTGGCCTCGTCCTCGGTCTGCGGGATGCTCGGGGCTGCACCCTGATGGCCGAAGGGGCCGCCCGCACCGGAGTTGGACTCCCAGGGAGCTGCAGGAGCGTCCTCCTCTTTGGGGGCAGTTGCAGCGGACTTGGGCGCGGACGCCGCACCCGGCACGTCGAACGGAGGCAGATCGTCCCCACCAGCATCGGCAACAAAACCGCCAACCATGGCATCGTCGTAGGGAACCTGCTCGGATTCCATGGCGCAGACGGCGCGGCGGGCTGAGCCTTGGGAGCGGACGCGCGCTCGGGCGCTGCGGGGCGCGGGCTCGGTCG
>JAQEDJ010000036.1 GCA_027669525.1 Coriobacteriaceae bacterium AM48-5
GATCGCCAAGGCACTCGAGGCCGAGGGCGCCGACGCCTTTCGGTCATCAATTCTATCCAGGGTATGGCCATTGACGTGCACACCCGCAAGTCCCGTGTCGCCAAGCCCAAGGGCGGCCTTTCGGGCCCGCTGTGCCACCACATCGCCGTCCGTATGGTCTGGGAGGTCGCCCAGGCGGTCGATATCCCCATCAACGGTGTCGGCGGCGTCATGACCGGCGAGGATGCGGCCGAGTTTATCCTGGCCGGCGCCACCTGCGTGTCGGTCGGCATGGCCAACTTCGTCGATCCGTGCGCTTCGCTCAAGATCGCGCACGAGCTCGAGGCCTGGGCGGAGTCCCAGGGCGTAAAGGACATCAACGAGCTGGTAGGTGCTTTCGAATGCTAGAGACCGATGCCCGCGACCGTGTTATCGTCGCCCTCGACTGCGACCGTGAGCGTGCGCTCGATCTTGCCCACGAGCTTTCGGGCCATGCCGCCTGGCTCAAGGTTGGCATGACGCTCTATTACGCCGAGGGTCCTGAGATCGTCAAGACGTTCAAGGATTTGGGCTTTAAGGTCTTCCTTGACCTCAAGTTCCATGATATTCCGCATCAGGTTCGCGGTGCCGCCCGTTCGGCCTCGCTTGCCGGTGCCGACCTGCTTTCGGTTCACGGCTTGGGTTCGGGCGCCATGCTCGCTGCCTGCCGCGAGGGTGCCGAGGAGGCGCGCGAGGACCGCGCCAAGCTCGTCGCCATCACCGTGCTCACGAGCATGAATCAGGATGCCTTGAGCGAGATCGGCGTCGAGTCGCCCGTGGCCGAGGAGGCCGCCCGCCTGGCAAAGCTCGCTCAGGCCAACGGCATCGATGGCATCGTGTGCTCGCCGATGGAGGCTCACGACATGCGTGAGCTGCTGGGTCCTGATGCCCTGATCGTGACTCCGGGTGTGCGTCCGGTGGGTGCCGCCTTAGGCGACCAGTCCCGCGTGGCGACGCCTTCCCAGGCTATCGAGCGTGGCGCAAGCCACATTGTGGTGGGCCGTCCCATCACCGGCGCCGACGATCCGGTTGCCGCCTTTGACGCCATCGTCGCCGAGCTGGTCGAAAACGTCGCGTAAAAGATTCCCCTAAGTCACCACTTTTGGGTCTCATTAGCACAAAATAGCCCCTGTGCCTGCGTAAACTTTCCCATCCTTTGTGTGGAATCGCAGGTCAGGGGCTTAACTTTGGGCGCAGTATATTGCACTTTTTGCGGGTATCGTCTAACCTATGGAGCCGCGATTGGGCATTTTGTACGTTCTACGTGCTAAAATGCCAATTATTGAATCAGATATAAACCAACTATTTGGAGGTACGAATGGCACTCCCTCAGCTTACCGATGAGCAGCGCAAGCAGGCTCTTGAGAAGGCTGCTGCCGCACGTCACGCCCGCGCTGAGCTTCGCGAGCAGATCAAGAAGGGCGAGAAGTCCCTCGAGTCCGTGCTCAACTCCGATGACCCCATCGCTTCCCGCATGAAGGTTTCCACCCTCATCGAGTCTCTTCCTGGTTATGGCAAGGCCAAGGCCGCCAAGATCATGGAGGAGCTCGGTATCTCCGCTACCCGTCGCGTCCAGGGCCTCGGCGTCCGTCAGCGCGAGCAGCTCCTCGAGCAGCTGACCAAATAAGTGAGCGCTCAGGATTCCAAGCTCTTTGTGATTTCTGGACCGTCAGGCGCAGGCAAGGGTACGCTCGTCACTCGTGTGCGCGAGCGCCGCTCGAACCTGGGCCTGACGGTTTCGGCTACCACGCGAGCACCACGCAAAGGTGAGGTCGACGGCGTCAACTACTTTTTTCTGACGCGCGAGGAGTTCGACCGCCGCGTGGCAAACGGTGAGTTTGTTGAGTGGGCCGAGGTCCACGGTAACTGCTACGGCACGTTGGTGAGCGAGGTCACATCCAAGCTCGCCTCTGGCGCATCTCTGATTTTGGAGATCGATGTCCAGGGCGCCTGCAGGTGAAGGAGCGTTTTCCCGAGGCCGTGCTGATCTTTATCAAGCCGCCTTCGCTTGAGGTACTCCGCGAGCGTCTAGTCGGTCGCGGTACCGAGACGCCCGAGACGATTGAGCTGCGTATGGCAAACGCCGCCGATGAGCTTGCCCTTGCCGACCGCTACGACGATGTCGTGGTGAATGACGATCTCGACCGCGCGACCGACGAGCTCGTTCGCGTTCTCGATATGCATGAAAGGATCTGAGGTCCGTGTCCGTTGTAAAGCCTTGCATTGACGATCTTCTGGAGAAGACCGATCACAACCGCTTCCTGCTCGCTTCGCTTGCCTCCAAGCGCGCCTGCGACATCAATAGCATGCTGCGTGGCCAGCACAACCGCGTGCTTGCCGTCCAGGATGTCGATGACATCACCATCGGGCTTTCCGGTGCCGATACCATCTCGATGGCTATGGATGAGATTGTCGACGGCGACATCTCCTACGATGAGGCCCGTTACGAGAAGGCGCTCGGCCACAAGGTTGCTGAAGCCTAAATGGCGGCTCGCGTCTGCCTGGTCCACTATCACGAGGTTGGACTGAAGGGTAAGAACCGCGCACATTTTGAGCATATCCTCATGGATAACATCAAGGCGGCCTTGGACGCCTTTTCCGTGAATGCCGTGTCTCGAATTTCCGGTTATATCCTCGTGACCTTTAACGAGCATCAGGCCGATGAGGCGGCGCGTGTCATCCGCACCGTTCCCGGCGTTGCTCGTGTGTCTTTGGCGTATCACACCAATCGCGACCCGCAGGAGTACTGCGCCGCCGCCGTGAAGGCGCTGCGCGAGTTTGGTTCCTTCGATTCGTTTAAGGTGCACGCCAAGCGCTCCAATACCGACTATGAGCTCACCTCGATTGATATCAATCGCCAGGTGGGCGAGGTGTTGTGTGAGGCCTTCCCCGATAAAAAGGTTCAAATGCACGACCCCGATGCGATGGTGCACGTACTGGTGGTCCAGGGTAGCGTTTATGTGTACGCGCGCTCCGAGCGCGGCGTGGGCGGTCTGCCGGTGGGTTCTGCCGGCAAGGTCGTGACGCTGCTGTCGTCGGGTATCGATTCTCCGGTGGCGACCTGGATGCTCGCGCGTCGCGGCGCGGTGTGCGTGCCGGTACATTTCTCCGGTCGTCCGCAGACGCCCGATACGAGCGAGTATTTGGTGCAGGACATCATCCGTGCGCTTGAGCCGGGTGTCCAGATCGGCCGCCTATACGTGGTGCCGTTTGGCGACTGTCAGCGTGAGATTTCGGTCACCTGTCCCAGCAATCTTCGCGTGATCATGTATCGCCGCATTATGTATTCGGTTGCCGAGCGCATTGCACACATCGAGGGCGCCAAGGCCATCGTTACGGGCGAATCGCTTGGGCAGGTTGCCTCCCAAACGCTTGAGAACATCATGGCCGTCAACGAGGCCGTGAAGATCCCCGCGTTCCGCCCTCTCATCGGTTCGGACAAGCAGGAGATCATCGCGCGCGCCGAGGAGATCGGTACGTTCGATATTTCGACTGAGGCCGCTCCCGACTGCTGCACGCTATTTATGCCGCGCCGTCCCGAGACGCACGCTAAACTCGATGCTGTGCATGAGGCCTGGGAGTTGTTCGATCACGAGGAGATGATCGAGCGCCTGCTCAAGCAGACCGAGTACATCGACTTCGAGAGCAACACGTATAAGGCCCCTAAGACCTTAAAACGCAAACATTCGGAGCTTGCTCCGCGTGAGATTTACCAAGATCACGAGTAAATTTGTGCATAGACCGACGATGCGTCTGCATCGTCGGTCTTTTGCTATCTGGGCATTTTGCGGCTAAGTGTCCATTTGCTGACGTGTGCCTGAATAAATTGACAGATTTGTGCAAGGTTTTGGTCGGCTTTTGGTTTGACCGCGATAACCGTTTTTGAAGCATGGCTGTTGCAAGACTCTTTTTCTGACACGATGGTGTTGGGAGGTTTTGCTATGGCGCAGCGCGAACAACACGAACGAGTCAAACGGATGGACCGCTTGGCGGACAAGCTGTTCGGTCATAAGGCAGTGGTGATGGCGATACTGGTCGTCATTGCGATGGCGAGTGGACTGGCGATGGCGAACCTTGGCGGCGGTGCCGGTGGCGTGTCGTTTGAGCGCACCGACGGTTCGGGCTCGTTGGTGGAGCCGGGATCCGGTGATGCCTCGAGCGGAAAGACATCCGAAGGTTCTTCGACTAAGGCTTCTGCCGCGGCAGAGGTCTATGTCGATGTCGATGGCGCCGTTGTGTCGCCCGGGGTATATCGTCTCAAGGACGGCGCGCGGGTGGCTCAGGCGATTGATGCCGCCGGCGGGCTTGCGCCCGAGGCAGACGTTACGGGGCTCAATCGGGCATCTAAGGTCGTCGATGGACAGAAGATTCACGTTCCAACGGTAGGGGAGCAGCAGACGTCCATTGCGGAAGCCGGTGTTGATGGTGGGGCTTCCGCATCATCGGGCGTGAGTGGCGCAACAGGCCTAGTAAATATCAATACGGCAAGCGCGGCAGAGCTACAGACGCTCTCGGGCATCGGTCCCTCCATGGCCCAGTCGATTATCGATGAACGGACAAAGAACGGTGCTTTTGCCTCGGTTGACGATCTGATGCGTGTGTCGGGAATCGGCGAGAAGAAGCTTGCCAAAATCAAAGATTGCATCTGCGTATGAGTGCGACCGAGCGCGAACATGTGATGCCTCCGCGGCCCCTGATGCCGTGGACGATGGCCCTGTGTGCCGGCATGTGCGTGAGCTGCGCCTTGGTGCTCAGCATAGCCGCTGATGCGCTGCTGAGGGAGCGGGCGACGGCGGTCGGGCCGCTATGGGCCATTCCCGTTGCGGCAGCGGTTTTCGTTGTGCTGGCTCACTCTTGTGCGAGGCTTGCCCCTTTGAAGCGGTGGCTGTATGCCGCGTCCGTCGGTCTCGTGGCGGGAGCGGTCGTCTCGGCGTGGTGGGCTGTGGGTGCGCTCAGCGCCTCGAGGGCGCTCGACGGTCGAGCGGCAAGCGGCCTCGAGTTTGTCGTGCGGGGTGATCCATCCATAAACGACGACGTGTATTCCTATACCTGCGAGGCACGCGCGGACGGTAAGAACTTGGCAACGGTTCGCCTATCGTGTGATCGTGAGCTCAAGGTCGGGGCGCACGTGCGTGTTATCGGTCGCGTTTTACGTTTTGAGAACGATACGTATGGTCGCTCACGCGTGCTTCGAGGCGAGCTCCGAAAAGTGAAGGTCATCCGGTTGGTGTCGGTTGACGAGGGCTCTCCGGGGCCGCTGCTTCGACTGCGAAATGAGCTGCTTGCGTCCATCTCGCCTGCGACCGACCCGGCGCGTGCGCTCATAGCTGGAGTCGTCTGCGGTCGTTCGGCCGAGCTGCGCGCCCAGCCGGCGAGCGACTGGTTTTCGGTGACGGGAACGGCGCATCTTATCGCCGTCTCGGGCAGCCATTTGGCTATCGTGGGGTTTGTAATCGAGGGTGTATTGCAAAAGACTCGGTGCTCACGTGGTCTTCAGCGGGCGATATTGGCGATAACGCTTGTGGGCTACGCTGCCTTTACGGGCGCGTCTCCCTCGGCTGTGCGCGCGTGCTGCATGGTGTTCGCGACGCTTGTCGTAAACGGCGCGGGGCGTCGCCGGCACGGCCTTTCGGCGCTCTTCGCAACCATGTCCATCTTTGTGCTGCTGCGGCCGACGGTGCTGTTCGAGATGGGCTTTCAGCTTTCATGCGCCAGCGTCTTAGCCATTCTGTGCTTTTGTCCCTATGCGACCTACGCGTTGGGTGAGCTAGGTGTGCCATCGGGCGTTGCCAGCGTGCTTTCCGTCACGCTGTGCTCGCAACTGGCGACACTTCCCATTGCCATTCCTGCCTCGGTACATTCTCGCTCATTGCTCCGTTTGCAAATGCGGTCATCGGTCCGGTGGTGAGCGTTCTGCTCGCTGTGTCGATCGCGCTGGCTCCCTTTTCGCTCGTGGGACCGTTGCGGACTTGGGCGCTCGTTGTGCCCATGATTGCCGCCCGTTGCGCGCTGTTCTTCGAGCAGCTGTTTGCCGCCGTGCCGGGTGCATACGTGAGCGTGCCGCCCGATAGCATGTGGATTTACCTAGTGCCGTGTTTTCTGGCGGTTCTGCTGGTCTGGTGGCCGCGTCCCCGTGCACGTCCTATGGCGGTGGGGCTTGCATGCCTGATGCTCTTGGCTGCGATTCCGTACGTCTATTGGGATCGATTCGCTCCGCCTTCGGTGACGGTGCTCGATGTGGGCCAGGCCGATGCGATTCTTATCCGCCAAGGCGGCGCAGTAGCTCTCGTCGACTGCGGGCTCGACGAGCGTGTGGTTGCGGCGTTGGTTCGCAATAACGTGCACCATATCGATGCCGTCTTTGTGACGCATTGGGATGAGGACCACTGGGGTGGTTTGCCTGCCGTGCTCGAACAGTTTTCGGTCGGAACGATTGCCGTGGCGGCGGATGCGCTGGAGGATGCTCCTGCCGAGGTATTGAACCGACCTGGCGTGGAGTATCGGCAGGTGCGCCGTGGGGATACGGTCGACATCGGCTCATTTTGCGCTCGCGTGATGTGGCCATTCGAGTTCGTGGATGGCGAGGGAAATGAGGACTCGCTTGTCCTGCTGCTCTCTTATGTTCAGGAAGGCAAGGGCCTGCGAATACTTCTCACCGGTGATGCCGAGCTCGACCAAGAGCGGGAATTCGTGCAGGAGGTGGGGGATATCGATGTCCTTAAACTTGGGCATCACGGCTCCAAGGTTTCAGTCGATGGCGAGTTGCTGGACGTCCTGAAGCCCGAGCTTTCCCTCGCAAGCGCCGGTGAGGGGAATCGATACGGCCATCCGTCCGATGCCTGCATCGATGCCGTTAAGGAAGCGGGTGGTGTGTTCGCGTGTACCATCGAACACGGCGACATTACCGTCACACCGACTGCGAATGGCTTTGCGATGCGATGCCAGCTACCGTGACGACGTCGTTGGCGTGTGGTGGGCCCCTGGGCTAGAATGGCACGGAACGAATACGAGGCCTGCGGGAGGGGAGCGCAATGTCCGAAACCGGTTTGCTGCCGGCGTATCTGATCGTCGGTACCGACGGAGTTAAGCGCGACCACGCCGTCTCGCGTATGAAAGCGCGTCTGGAAAAATCGGGTATGGTCGAGTTCAACCTCGACGAGCGAGACATGACCAAGGACCCCGATATCGAGTCCATTATCGGATCGCTTAACACCTTTCCGATGGGCAGCGAGTTTCGTCTGGTAATCCTCGATGGCTGCTCAAAGCTCGCCAAGGCGGTCTCGGAGCCGCTCGTTGGGTATCTGGCGAGTCCCAGCCCAACAACGGTCTGCCTCATCATCGCCGACTCACTTGCCAAGAATACGCGCCTGTATAAGGCAATCGCCAAGATCGACAAGAAGGCTATCGTCGATTGCTCGGGTACCAAGCGCTGGGAACTGCCGCGCCGTGTTCAGCAGATGGCGACGCAGCGCGGTAAGTCGATTTCGACGGCGGCCGCCGAGGAGCTCGTCTCGCGTTCGGGCGAAAACACGCGCATGCTCGATAACGACTTGGCTAAGCTTGCCAGATGGTCGAGTCGCCTCAGATTGAACTTTCCGATGTTGAGCGCTGGATTGTCCGTACGGCCGAGGTTCAACCCTGGGACTTCCTCAACGCCGTCTCGGCTCGCGATATGCGGCGATCGCTCGAGCTCTTCAATCTGCTGCCCGCCAAGAGCTATGTGTGGACCTACACGCTGCTGTGCGGTCGCATCCGTGAGCTGATCGTCGCCAAGGCGCTCGATGCGCGTGGACAGGGTCGTGAGCTGGCCGCAACGCTCAAGCTCCAGTCCTGGCAGGTCAAGAATCACCTGACTTGGGCGCGCCGCTTTTCGATGGCAGAGCTTGTCGCGGCGCTCGAGGGCGCGGTCGATGTGGAGCTTGCACTGAAGGGTTCGGCCGATTCTGAGACCGCGCTTTTGCTCTGGATTACGAACATCTTGAGAAAATCGTGATGATACCTGCCTATTTGACAAATTCGTTCTATCTCTTTGAGGGGGAGCGTGCTATAGTAGGCGCTTGCATGACCTCACCGTGTCTCAGAGGTGTCATACATTTTTTGCAAGGAACTCGAAAGGAACTCCAGAAGTGGCAAACATCAAGTCTCAGAAGAAGCGTATCCGCACCAATGAGGCAGCTCGCATGCGTAACAAGGCTGTCAAGTCCGAGCTCAAGACGCTGACCAAGCACGTTCAGTCCGCCGTCGCCGAGGGCGACGCCGAGAAGGCCCAGGCTGCCCTCAAGACCGTCACCAAGCGTCTCGACATGGCCGCTGCCAAGCATGTCATCCACAAGAACCAGGCTTCCAACCGTAAGTCCGGTCTTGCCAAGCTCGTGAACAGCATCAACGCCTAAGTTGTAAATTTCACACCACACAGATTACGCGCATAAATGGAGCCTGTTTTATGGAACAGGCTCCATTTTTTGTACCGCTCGGGTAAGATAGTCCGCATGAATACTTCAATTGACATTTCCCACATCCGCAACTTCTCGATCGTTGCGCACATCGACCATGGCAAGTCCACGATCAGTGACCGCATCCTCGAGCTCACCCATACCGTCGACGAGCGCGACATGGAGTCGCAGCTGCTCGACACCATGGATATCGAGCGCGAGCGCGGCATCACGATCAAGTCCAATGCCGTTCGCGTTTCCTATGACGCCGACGATGGCGAGACGTATCAGTTCAATCTGATCGATACGCCGGGCCACGTGGACTTTACCTATGAGGTCTCGCGTTCGCTGGCCGCTTGCGAGGGCGCGGTGCTCGTGGTCGACGCCACGCAGGGCGTCGAGGCACAGACCGTCTCCAACGCGACGCTCGCCATGAACGCCAATCTGGATATCGTGCCCGCCATCAACAAGATCGACCTGCCGTCGGCACACCCCGACGAGGTTAAGACCGAGATCGAGGACGACCTGGCCATTCCCGCCGACGATGCCGTGTGCGTGTCGGGCAAGACCGGCGAGGGTATCCACGATTTGCTTGAGTCCATCGTCTTTTTGATCTCGCCTCCCAAGGGCGATGCAAACGCGCCGCTCAAGGCGCTCATCCTGGACTCGTATTTTGATGAGTACCGCGGCGTCGTTGCCACGGTCCGCGTCTTTGACGGTTCCATTAAAAAAGGCGATACCCTGCGCATGATGCAGGCCAAGGCGACTTTTTGGTGGACGGCGTGGGTGTCAAGCGTCCCGCAGAGACACCAGTCGACGCGCTGACGGTCGGCGAGGTGGGCTACGTGGTCACGGGCCTGAAAGACCCCGAAGCCGTGCACGTGGGCGATACCCTCACGTGGGCCTCGAACCCCTGCCCCGAGCCTCTCCCTGGCTACCGCGAGGCCAAGCCCATGGTCTACACGGGCCTGTTCCCGATCGACAACAAGGATTACGAGAATCTGCGAGACGCTCTCGATAAACTGCATGTCAACGACCCGTCGTTGGTGTGGGAGCCCGAGACCTCGGTGGCGCTCGGCTTTGGTTTCCGCGTTGGCTTCTTGGGCCTGCTGCATATGGAGGTCGTCAAGGAGCGCCTGGAGCGCGAGTTCAACCTGGACCTGATTGCCACGAGCCCTTCGGTGGACTATCACGTCTACAAGACTGACGGCGAGATGATTGATGTTCGCAGCCCGCAGGATCTGCCCGAGGCTACGCGCATCGAGCGCATCGAGGAGCCTTACCTCAAGGCCAAGATTATCTGCCGCCCGAGTATACGGGTGCCGTCATGCAGCTCGCTATCGAGCATCGCGGCATTACGACCGACATGATCCATCTCACGAGCAAATCGGTCGAGATGCGCTTTGACATGCCACTCGCCGAGCTCATCCTGGACTTCTTTGACCAGCTCAAGAGCCGCACCAAGGGCTATGCCTCGCTCGATTATGAGTTTAACGAGTATCGCCCCTCCGAGCTCGTCAAGCTCGATATCCTGCTTTCGGGCGATGAGGTGGACGCGCTTTCGTTTATCGTGCACAAGGACAAGGCCTATGGCCTGGCCCGCGGTCTGTGCGACAAGCTCAAGGAAATCATTCCACGACAGCTGTTCGAGGTGCCTATTCAGGGTGCTATCGGTAACAAGATCATCGCCCGCTCCACCGTCAAGGCGCGCCGCAAGGACGTTCTGGCCAAGTGCTATGGCGGCGATATCTCGCGTAAGCGCAAGTTGCTCGAGAAGCAGAAAGAGGGCAAGAAGCGCATGAAGGCCATCGGTTCGGTCGAGGTCCCGCAGGAGGCCTTTATGGCGATTCTCAAGGTGGACGAGTAGGTCCATGGCGCTTTCTGAATACAGTACGCGGCTGCTGGGTGCCTATGCCGAACAGCCGTTCCTTATGGCTCCCATGGCTGGCGTGACCGACCCTGCCTACCGTATCATGTGCCGCCGCCGCGGTGCCCATCTTGCCTATAGCGAGATGGTGAGCGTGGCGGGACTTGCCTATGCCAGCAATAAGACGTGGCGTCTGGTGCTACCGGCCGACGAGGAGCAGCAGATTTGCGTGCAGCTCTTTGGCTCCAAGCCCGATCAGTTTGCGAGCGCCGTCGCCGCTGTCGAGGAGCGCGTTGGCGATCGCCTGTCGCTGATCGACATCAATATGGCCTGCCCGGCTCGCAAGGTCGTCACCAAGGGCGAGGGCTCGGCACTTATGCGCACGCCCGAGCTGGCCGAGCAGATCGTCGAGGCGGCGGTGGGCGCGGCGCATGTGCCCGTGACCGTTAAGATTCGCAAAGGCTTTTATGCCGAGGACCGCAATGCCGCGACATTTGCCCAGATGCTTGAGGGTGCAGGGGCTGCCGCAGTCGCCGTGCATGGTCGCTGTGCCACGCAGCTCTATACGGGTCAGGCCGATTGGTCGGTCGTCGATGAGGTCGCAGATGCCGTCGAGATTCCCGTGATCGGTTCGGGCGACGTTTTCTCGGCCGAGGATGCGGCGGAGCGTCTGCGCAGCTCCGGCGCCAGCGCCGTGTTCATCGCGCGCGGTATCTATGGCAACCCCTGGGTGTTCGGCGATGCCCGCGCCCTTGCGCTCGATGGCACGCCGGTGCCGGTGCGTAGCTCGGTCGAGCGCCTGGGCGCCCTGCGCGAGCACCTGACGCTCACGCACGAGCTGTTGCCGCTCATGTCGCGTGCCCGTACGTACGCAAGCTGGTATCTAAAGGGGATGCCTCATGCTGCGGCCTGGCGCGCCCAGGTGGTGCGCTGCTCCACATACGAGGAGTTCATGGCATTGGTCGATGATATCGAGCGCGATGTGGTGGCCTGCGAGGCCGCACTTGCCGCCGGCGAGTCGGTGCCCGCTCATCCGCTGGAGGCCTAACGGTGGCCGTTACCGCGCTGTACGTGCATGTGCCGTTTTGCGCCCAAAAGTGCCGGTACTGCGATTTTGACTCGCGCAGTTTTGCTACGTACGACCTGAGCGCTGCACTCGATGCCTATTTTGAGCAGTTGTATGCGCGCCTCGATGCCTTTGGCGACGCAGGCGCGCTTGCACAGATCCGCACCGTCTATGTTGGCGGCGGCACGCCGTCGCTGGCGGGAGAGCGTCTGGTGGAGCTTGTCCGGCGTATTTGCATGTGGTGCAAGCCCGTTGAGTTTACCTGCGAGGCCAATCCTGAGTCGCTGACCGCCGAGCTCGCCACCGCGCTTGCCAAGGTTGGTGTCACACGCGTCTCTCTGGGCGTGCAAACCCTCGACAATACCGAGCTGGCTGCTATTGGCCGCATTCACGATGCTAATCGGGCACTTGCGGCTATCGCGACGGTGAAGGAAGTTGGCCTCGATGTGTCGTGCGACCTGATGTGCGGCCTTCCCGGGCAGACGGCCGCAAGCTGGCGGAGCACGCTCGATGGCGTGCTGGCGGCGGCGCCGCATCATGTGTCGATCTACCCGCTCACGCTTGAGGAGGGGACGCCCCTTTATCGCATGGCGTGCCGTGACGAGTCGCTCGAGCCCGATGAGGATTTTCAGGCTTCGTGCATGGACGCGGCGCGTGAGCGCCTGGGTGCGGCCGGCTATCATCCGTATGAGGTGGCGAGCTACGCGCTCGACGGCCATGAGTGCGCCCATAACATTGCCTACTGGACCGGACAGGGCTACCTGGGCCTGGGTCGTTCTGCCGCGGGCATGCTCGACGACGAGGATTTCGACCGTCTTGCAGGTTTGTTCCCCGGCGTGTCTTCTCGAGGCGATGCGTACCGCGTGCGTCTGGTGCAACGTGACGATGACGCGACGGCGTTCGAGGCCGAATATCTGTCGCAGCGTGAGGCTGTCGCCGAAGACTTGATGCTCGCTTGTCGCATGACGCGCGGTGTTGCGTCCGACCTGTTGGCTCGTGCAGCTTGCGTCATCCCAACGGGCGAGCTGGCAGCTGCCTGCGATCGCGCGCTCGAATTGGGTCTTGCCACTTGGGTGCCCGAGACGCTCTGGGGTCATGAGGGACCCTTCACTACGGCAGATGTCGTCGCGGGCCATGTTCGAGCTCGTCTGGCGCCGACCCATCTGGGCTGGCTCGATGGAAATGTTCTGTTCGAGCTGTTTTGGGATCTAGCTTAGGCCGCTCGGGTAGAATTACCGGAATATATACGCTGCTGTGAGCAGGAGGTTGCCGCGCATGGCGACGATGAACGAAAAAGATTACTACGAGATTCTGGGTGTCTCCAAGGACGCCACCTCGCGTGATATTCAAAAGGCCTTCCAGCAAAAGGCCCGTAAGCTCCATCCGGACGTCAATAAAGAGCCGGATGCCGAGGAAAAGTTTAAAGAGGTTTCCGAGGCCTACGCCGTGCTTTCGGATGAGCAAAAACGTGCGCGCTACGACGCCATGCGTTCTGGCAATCCCTTTGCCGGTGCTCCTACGGCTTCGCCCTATGGTGGCGGCTACGCCGGCAGCACGGGCTATGGCAATCCCTTTGAGGGCGGCTTTCCCTTTGGTGGCGCCTGGGGCCAGCAGCGTCGCGGCCAGGCTGCCTACAATCCCGAGAACGGCGCCAACGTGGTCGTCGATATCAAACTCGACGCCAAGGAGGCCAAGGGCGGTGCCCGCAAGACCGTCCGCTACACGCGCTTCGATACCTGTAGCAACTGCGGCGGCTCGGGCTCCGTTTCGTCTGAGCATGCCCACACCTGCCCGAGCTGCGGTGGCCGCGGCCACATCGACGTCGACCTGTCCTTCCTGTTTGGTGCGGGCACGTTCCAGTCGGTCTGCCCCGAGTGCGGCGGTTCCGGTAAGGTCGTGGCCGACCCCTGCCCCGATTGCGGTGGCAGCGGGCGAACCCGTGTGACCTCCGAGCAGACGATTGAGTTTCCTGCCGGCACGCACGATGGCGACGAGGTCCGCATTGGCGGCATGGGTCATGCTGGCACCAACGGTGCCGCGGGCGGCGACCTGGTCGGCCGCGCCCATGTTGAGGCCGAGCGCTTGGAAGGCAAAGCTCGTACTGGCTTTTACTTGATGGGCATTGTGGCGCCGTTTTTGGTGCTGTCGGCCATCTCGGGCGTGTTCTCGGCCTTTGCGTGATGTGCTTTATTCCGTTTACCATGGGCCTGTTCATGGTGCTTTCGGACGGTGTGCTTCATCGCAGCCTGCTGTGGTGGAAGCGCGGTGCGATGCAGTTTGCCAACGGTTTTGCCAACGGCTTCATGTTCGCGCTCGTGTCGGTTTGGTTCGCGAGCTGCTCGCAACGGGCCATGCTTTCGCCGTATCAAATGCAATAACATCAAACCCTTTGTTTGCGGTCGGCCCAGCTTGGGTATAGGACGCACTGTGACAATAATGAAAGTCGGAAGGATTCGGTCGTGTCGGAAAATAGGGATTACTACGAGGTGCTTGGCGTCGACAGGGATGCCGACGCGCGGACGATTAAGCGTGCGTTTTTAAAGAAGGCCCGTACCGTACATCCGGATGTTTCGGACGATCCCGAGGCCGAGGCCAAGTTCAAGGAGCTCAACGAGGCCTATTCCGTTCTTTCCGATGAGCAGAAGCGTGCTAACTACGACCGTTACGGCACCGCGGACGGCCCCGGTGGCTCTGGTTATGTCGACATCAACGATATCTTTGGTGGCATGGGCATGGACGACCTGTTCTCGTCGTTTTTTGGCGGCGGTGCCGGCGGTGGCGCCCGCAGCCGTCGTGAGCGTCGTCGCGGACGTGACATGGCCATCTCGCTTTCGGTGACGCTCGAGGAGGCGGCGCTCGGCTGCAAAAAGACGATCAGCTATGATCGCCTTGCTCCTTGCGAGGACTGCAACGGTACCGGTAGGGCCGAGGGTGCACAGGAAAAGCAGTGCGGCCGCTGCCACGGTACGGGCTACGTCACGACGGTTCAGCGATCGTTTTTGGGCCAGGTTCAGTCTTCCTCGCCTTGCCCCGACTGCCATGGCGAGGGCACGGTTATCGACCATCCCTGCGAGACCTGCGACGGTCAGGGCCGCACGCCTTCGCACGAAAAGATCGACATCGATATTCCCGCCGGCGTTTCGACCGGTCGCCAGCTGCGTGTGAGCGGCTTTGGTGAGGCCGGTCTTCGCGGCGAGCCTTCGGGCGAACTGATTGTCAACGTGCGCGTTGCCGACCATGAGCGCTTTAAGCGCAACGGTGACGACCTGTACCTGGTGAGCGATATCTCGATTGCGCAGGCTGCGCTCGGCTGCGAGATCGAGGTCGAGGGCATTATGCCCGACGAGGTCGTTAAGGTGACGGTTCCCGCCGGCGCCCAGTACGGCGACACCGTGAGCGTCAATAATTACGGCATGCCGCGCATTGGCGGTGGCGGTTCGCGTGGCCGCCTGATCGCGCAACTGCGCGTGGTCGTTCCCACCAATCTTTCCAATAAGCAACGCGAGCTGCTCCGTGCTTTTGCCGATGAGATGGGCGATGACGTCGCTTCCGGTAAGAAGTCGGTGACCGACCGTATCAAGAGTGCCCTCGACGATATCCTCGATTAAGGAGCCCGCGTGCTCGCACCCCATATTTCCGTCGTCAACCTCGGCTGCCGTGTCAACCGGGTTGAGTCTGACCGTATCACTGCCGATCTTATGCGCTTGGGCTTTGCTATGGTAGAGCCCCAGAATGCCGATCTGATCGTCATTAACACCTGTGCCGTTACGGGCGAGGCCGAGGCCAAGACCCGTAAGGCCGTCCGTCATGCGCTGGCCCATCCAAACGAGCCTTATGTGCTCGTGACCGGTTGCGTGGTCAATTTGCATCCCGAGGAGCTGTTGGAGCTTTCGGATCGCGTGATCGCCGAGCCGTCCAAGATCGATGTCGCCGAACGTGTCTGCGAGGTGCTGGGCGTTGAGTCCGATAGCGTTCCCGCCTGCAGCGATGGCGAGGTGGTCGATGCGCTCGGTCGCTCTCGCCTGGGCGTGAAGATCCAGGACGGCTGCAACCATCGCTGCACCTATTGCATTGTGTGGAAGGCGCGCGGCCCCGAGCGCTCCGTGCCCGTCGAGTCCGTGCTTGAGCAAGTTCGCGAGGCCCGGGAGGCCGGCGTGCCCGAGGTGGTGCTGACCGGTGTGAACCTGGGTGCCTACGATGGCAAGAGCGCGACCGACGAGCATGTCGAAATCGATGAGCTGCTCGAGGCCATCATGGAGCGCACGACTATTGCGCATGTGCGCATTTCCTCGGTCGAGCCCATGGATATCTCTGAGCGCCTGCTTAAGGTTATGGCGCGCTATCCGCAGCGTATCGCCCCGTTTTTGCACCTGCCCGTGCAGTCCGGCTGTACGGCGACCCTTCATCGCATGGGTCGTCCCTATAGTGCGGAGGCCTTTGAGGACACGGTGCGTATGATTCGCGCCAACTTGCCCCAGGCGTCTCTTTCGTGCGATGTCATCGTCGGTTTTCCTGGTGAGACGGACGAGGAGTTCGAGGAGTCGCTGGCGCTGTGCCGCCGTGTGGGTTTCTCGCGTATGCACGTGTTCCGCTATAGCAAGCGTCCCGGTACCCTTGCTGCCGACATGCCCGACCAGGTGCCGCCCGAGGTTATGGCCGAGCGCAGCCGCCGTATGCGAGACACGGCGCAGGAGCTCGCTATTGCCGATGCTCGTCGTCGCGTGGCACTGTCGAGCGTGCCGTGCTCGAGTATGGTGACAGCCTGACGCTCGGTTCGTTCCATCATGCCCGTCTTGACGATACCTGTGGACTTACAGCCCCGTGCCTGCTCGATGTTGCTATCATCGGAGTCGATGATTCCGGCTTGGTCCATGCGCGCAGGGAGGTCCATGGAAGCCTCGAAGATTAGACTTACCGTTCCCGAGGGAGTTGATCCCTCGCGTGTTTTGGGCGCCGGCGACGGCGTCCTTCGTGCGCTCGAGAGCTTGGTTCGCGCTCACGTGGTCGCCCGTGGCGATAGCATCTCCGTGAGCGGCGACCCGGACGAGGTCGAGCTCGTGGCTCGCTTTTTCGAACATGCTTTTTGCGAGGCGGCGGCCGGTCGTACCCTGTCTGCTGACGACGTCTCGCGTTGCCTGGCCGTCTTGCGCGACGGCGAGCATGAGGCCACATCGCTTCGCGATGACGTGCTGCTTTCATACCGCGGTCGTGTCATTCGTCCCAAGACGCTTGGCAAAAGCGCTATGTGGATGCCATCCGCTCGCATACCATCACGTTTGGCCTGGGTCCAGCCGGTACCGGTAAGACTTATCTGGCCATGGCGCTCGCCGTTGCCGCGCTCAAGCGCCACGAGGTGGGCCGTCTGATCTTGACGCGTCCGGTTGTCGAGGCGGGGGAGAACCTGGGCTTTTTGCCCGGCACCCTCGAGGAAAAGATCGATCCGTACATGCGTCCGCTCTACGACGCCCTTTTTGACATGATGGATCGCGAGCGCACCGATGAGCTTATGGAGCGCGGCGTGATCGAGATCGCCCCGCTTGCCTATATGCGCGGTCGTACACTGAGCGATGCTTTCGTGGTGCTCGACGAGGCGCAAAATACCACGCCCGAGCAGATGAAGATGTTCCTGACACGCCTTGGATTCAACTCCAAGTTCGTGATTACCGGCGACCTCAGCCAGCGCGACCTGGTGGGTCGTCGTGGTGGCTTGGCGGATGTCGAGAAGATTTTGGGCCGTGTCGACGATGTGGCGTTTGCACACCTGGAGCGCGCCGATGTGGTGCGCCATGCCTTGGTGGGGCGTATTGTCGAGGCATACGATGCTTATGATGATGTGCGCGAGCAGCGCTCGTGCGACCGAAAGGAGTCCCGTTGAGTGTATTGATCAGCAACGATGCCGAGCTCGATACGCTGCTCGACGCGCAGGAGGTGGAGCACATCTGCGAGGTTGTGCTTGCCGCCGAGGGCGTTGAACGTGAAGTCGAGATTTCCCTTTCGTATGTCGACGAGGACGAGATGCACGAGCTCAACCACGAGTGGCGTGGCATCGACCGCACCACCGATGTGCTCTCGTTTGAATGCGACTCGGCCTTTGACGAGGATATTCCCGCCGACGAGACGCTCGAGCTCGGCGATATCATCTTGGCCCCGCAGGTTATTGCCCGTCAGGCCCCCGGTTTTGGCAATAGCCCTGCTGACGAGTGCCGTCTGATGCTCGTACACGGAATGCTGCACCTGCTGGGCTATGACCACATCGAGGACGACGAGGCCGAGGTCATGGAGGCCCGCGAGGACGCCATCCTGCGCGATCTGGCGCTCGAGCGCGGCGAGGACCCCAAGCTGGTCCACGTCGGTCCCATCACCAATCATGCCCACGACTAGGAGCCGTTTATGATTCCCGGATCGAACAAGGACCATCCGTCCTTCTTAAAGTCGTTTTCTTACGCCATGGAGGGCTTCGTCACCGCCGTCACGACCGAGCGTAATATCAAGGTCATGCTCGCGGCTGGCGTGTGTACCGTCATTGCCGGCTGCATCGTCGGCCTCGACATTGCCGAGTGGGCCACGGTTATCATCTGCTGCGGCCTGGTGATTCACGGCGAGCTGTGCAATACCGCTATGGAGGCGATCGTCGACCTGGCGACCCAGGAGCTTCATCCGCTGGCCAAGCGTGCGAAGGACATCGCCGCCGCCTCTGTATACGTTCTTTCCATCACCGCCGCGATTGTGGGCGTGCTGGTATTTGCCCACGCGCTCGGCTTTATTTAGAAAGGGATTCCCATGTCCGACAATATGCAGCCTACCGATGAGATTTTGGACGACGAGTCCCTGGACGAGGCTGAAGGTGCCGATTCGTTTGACGAGGCCGAGGAGTTCGACCCGTTTGAGGGCATGAGCGATGAGGAGCTCGACGCCTGTGCGACGAGGGCGACGGCCTCGCGGGCTTTGGTGACGTGGAGCCCGGTTTCCGCAGCGGCTTTGTGGCCCTGGTCGGACGCCCCAACGCCGGCAAGTCCACGCTGCTTAATGCCTGCTATGGCAAAAAGGTCGCCATCACCTCGCCGGTGGCACAGACGACCCGCCGTCGCATGCGCGCCGTCGTCAACCGTCCCGGCTACCAGCTGGTCTTTGTCGATACCCCGGGTATTCATAAGCCCAAGGACGGTCTGGGATCCGAGCTCAACAAGAGTGCGTTGTTCGAGCTGAACGATGTCGATGTTGTCGCGTTTTTGATTGATGCCACTAAACCGATTGGCAGGGGAGACGCCTGGGTTGCCGAGCGTGTCAAGAATGCCCGTTCCAAGAAGGTCCTGGTGCTCACCAAGGCCGATGAAGCCGACCCCGCACAGGTCATGGAGCAGCTTAAGGCCGCCCACGAGCTTATGGAATATGACGACGAGATCGTGACGTCGTCGGTCAAGAACTTTAACGTCGATGCCTTCATCGAGACCGTTGCGCACTTTTTGCCCGAGGGTCCGCGTTGGTTCCCCGAGGACATGGGTACCGACGCTTCCGATGAGACGCTCGTTGCCGAGTTTGTGCGCGAGAAGGTTTTGCGCCGCACCCGCGATGAGATCCCGCACTCCGTGGGCGTGATTTGCGATGCGCTTGAGCAGACCAAGAAGGTGCTGCGCGTGCACGCCACCATTTACGTCGAGCGCGAGGGCCAAAAGGGCATCATCATCGGCAAGGGCGGCGAGATGATCAAACATATCGGCATCGACGCCCGTCGCGACCTTGAGCGCATCTTTGGCACCCAGGTCTTTTTGGAGCTGGACGTGAAGGTCAAGGCCGGCTGGCGTGACGACGAGGCCCAGATTCGCCGCTTTGGCTATAACGCCGAGGATTAGGGACACGCGGCGCGAATGGCAGGTTCTCGTACATATCGCACGAAGGTGCTCGTCCTCGATAAGACCAAGCTCAAAGAGACGGACCTGATCCTGACGATGCTTGACGAGCGGGGTCGGCAGGTTCGTGCCGTGGCAAAGGCGCGCGCAAACCCGGTGGACGCCTGGCTGCGCGCTGCGAGCTGTTCTGTACCGTCGATATGTTGCTCGCGCATGGACGCTCGCTCGACGTTGTTTCTCAGGCCGAGCTTTTGGAAGCGCCGGTTGGCGCCGCGCCCGATTACGAGACGACCTGCGCCGCAAGCGCGATTGCCGAGGTCGCGCGCGTGTGCTCATTCGAGGACGCCGAGGACCCGTTCACCTTTGCCATCACGCAGCGAGCGCTTGCCCTGGTGGGCAGCGGGCTCGACGCGGCGCATATGGACCTGCTCGTGGCGGCCTTTGTCTTTAAATTGCTGTCGCACGTTGGCTACCGACCCGATTTTTCGGCATGCGTGCTGTGCGGAGACCCGATGCTGTCGTATTTTTCGCCCCAGGCGGGCGGCCTCATGTGCGGGTCGTGCGCGTCGAGCGTGCCCGGTGCCGAGCTGGTGTCGACCGGTGAGGTCGCATGGCTGCGCGCCCTTATGTCCATGACCTTCGATGCGCTTATGGCCGAAAGGGTCGACCCCCATACCGCTGCCTTTTTGCTGGGGCTTTCGCATGTTTGGGCCGCCACGCATACCGACCAGCGCCTCCGTGCGATGGAATTCATGTTGGGTCGGTGATGATGCGCAGGCGCGCGCCGCTTGTGGTAACATACCGACCTGTTGGTACCTCGACCTTGGATGCTCGCTCCACCGGCGGCTTCCCAGTCCGAGGCGAATAGAGTCGCCCGCGGCGACGCGAAGCGAAAGGTGAAACAATGACTGTTTCCAAAGAGCGCAAGGCGGAGCTGACCGCCCAGTTCGGTAACTCCCCGGTCGATACCGGTAACCCCAAGGTTCAGGTCGCCATCCTGTCCGAGCGCATCAAGGAGCTGACCGAGCACATGAAGTCCCATCAGAAGGACTTCCACACCCGTCGTGGCCTGCTCATGCTCGTCGGCCGTCGTCGTCGTCTTCTCTCCTACATCAAGAAGAACGACATCGTCGAGTACCGTGAGCTCATCAAGGCTCTGGGCATCCGCGACAACATCCAGTAAGGATTTGTACATGCTAAGAGCGTCCTGCGCAGCGGGGCGCTCTTTTTGTGTAAGGGCGTGAACAATTACGCTCTGAAGCGTGGCGGGGGCAGGGGGCCCGCGTCACATGAGAAGCCCGCAGGCAAGGGGCCTGTGGGGTAAAGGAGAACAATGACACTCGTATCCAAGACCTTTGAGCTGTACGGCAAGACCTACACCTTTGAGTCCGGCGAGCTTGCCAAGCAGGCCACCGGCGCTTGTCTGGTCAAGCAGGGCGACACCACGATGCTCGACACCGTGGTCGTCTCCAAGGAGCGCAAGAATTACGACTTCTTTCCGCTGACCGTCGACTTCAACGAGAAGATGTACGCCGCCGGCCGCATCCCGGGTGGCTACCTTAAGCGCGAGGGCCGTCCCAGCGAGAAGGCCACGCTCACGGCTCGCATGATCGACCGCCCGATCCGCCCGAGCTTCCCGGATGGCTTCCGCAACGAGGTGCACATCGTCGCTACCTCGCTCGTCGCCGACCAGGTCAACCCCTTCGACGTCATCAACGTCATGGGTGCTTCGCTGGCCATGACGCTCGGCGGCGTGCCCTTCGAGGGCCCGCTTGCCTGCGTGCGCATCGGCCGCAACGTGGAGACCGGCGAGTTTATCGTCAACCCCACCTATGAGGAGCGCGAGAACTCCGACCTGGACCTGGAGCTGGGTGGCTCTGCCGACTTTATCTCGATGGTCGAAGCCGGCGCCGAAGAGATCTCCGAGGACGACATGCTCGCCGCTATGAAGTTTGGCCAGGAGGCCCTCGCTGCCTTCTGCCAGGCCCAAGACGAGTTCGTCGCCGAGTGGGAGCAGGTCAACGGCGCTATCGTCAAGAAGGAGTACCCGCTCGACCAGCCCGTCGAGGAGGTCCAGGAGCGCATCTTCGCCCACTACGACGAGATGGCCGCTGCCCTGCGCGACGCCGACAAGCTTTCCCGCATCGGTAAGGTCGAGGCTCTGAAGGAGTCCATCCGCTCCGAGTTCACCGACGAGGAGCAGGCCGACTGGGAGCGCGAGATCCCCGTGGCGCTCAAGAAGCTCGAGAAGAAGGCCATGCGCACCATGGTCGTCGAGACCGGCGAGCGCGTCGACGGTCGTACCGCCGACGAGATTCGTCCCATCATGGTGAAGGACAACTACCTGCCGCTCGTTCACGGCTCCGGCCTGTTCCAGCGTGGTCAGACTCAGGTGCTCTCCGTCCTGTCGCTCGGCATGCTTAACGAGGGCCAGCGTCTGGATACCATCGAGCCCACCGAGGGCAAGCGCTATATGCACCACTACAACTTCCCGCCGTTCTGCACCGGCGAGACCGGCCGCATGGGCAGCCCCAAGCGCCGCGAGATCGGTCATGGCAATCTGGCCGAGCGCGCTCTGCTTCCGGTGCTCCCCGACGAGAACGAGTTCCCCTACGCCATCCGCGTCGTCTCCGAGGTCATGGAGTCCAACGGCTCCTCTTCGATGGCTTCGACCTGCGGCTCCACGCTCGCCCTCATGGACGGCGGCGTGCCCATTAAGCGCCCGGTCTCCGGTATCGCCATGGGCCTGATCCAGGAGGAGGGCAAGACCGTGGTCCTGTCCGACATCCAGGGTCTCGAGGACTTCCTGGGCGACATGGACTTTAAGGTCACCGGTACCACCGAGGGCATCACCGCCCTGCAGATGGACAACAAGGCCACCGGTCTTACCTTCGATATCTTGGCCCGCGCCCTGCAGCAGGCCAAGGAGGGTCGCGCCTTCATCCTACAGAAGATGCTCGATGTGATCCCCGAGCCGCGTCATACCACGCGCAGCACCGCTCCGCGCATCGTATCCATCCAGGTTCCGACCGATAAGATCCGCGACGTCATCGGTTCCGGCGGCAAGGTCATCCGCGGCATCCAGGACGAGACCGGCGCTTCGGTCGACATCCAGGAGGACGGTACCGTCTTTGTCGGCGGCACCGGCGAGTCCGTCGACCAGGCCGTCGAGCGCATCAAGCTCATCATCAAGGTTCCCGAGCCGGGCGAGGAGTACACCGGTCGCGTGGTCTCCATCCAGCCCTTCGGCGCCTTCGTCAACCTGCTGCCTGGTAAGGACGGCTTGCTGCACATCTCCCGCGTCGCAAAGGGTCGTGTGGAGAAGGTCGAGGACGTCCTCAACGTGGGCGATGAGGTCAAGGTCGTCGTCATCGAGGTTGACGATCGCGGCAAGATCTCGCTCGATCGTCTCGACAAGCCCGAGGCCCCGGCTCGCGCCGAGGGTGCCTCCGAGGGTGACGGCGAGCACTTCCAGCGCCGTGAGCGTCCGCGTCGCGAGCGCTCCGAGCGCAGCGACCGTCCGCGCCGTCCCGGCGACAACGGAGGCCGCAAGCCCCGCCGTCACCACGACGCCGAGTAACAGCCGCACATAAGCAGCTCAACAAGGGCGACTCCGGACAGGGGTCGCCCTTTTGCTTGCGCCCGGGAGGGCCGCATATGAAGTTTCCTGCTCTACAGGGCGACTCCGGACAGGGGTCGCCTTTTGCTTGCGCCCGGGAGGGCCGCATATGAAGTTTCCTGCTCTACAGTC
>JAQEDJ010000037.1 GCA_027669525.1 Coriobacteriaceae bacterium AM48-5
CGATACTCCCTGCGTGCTTTAAAGGCACGGGCAGGGAGTATCGTATCCCGAATTGTGAAAGAAATTCACCCACAAGTGAAATTCTGCGGGTGAATTGCGGGTGAAACTTTTTGTAAATCAAAATAAAGCACAAGCAAAAATAACTCGCTACCTGCTATTTTCTTTTCTATAATTAGAATTCATTTACTATGATTAACAGTAATTACTCCGGGCTCATAACCCGGAGGTCGTAGGTTCAAATCCTGCCCCCGCGACCAAGAAATTGCAGCTCGTCGGCCTAGCCGGCGAGCTTTTTTGTTATTCCGGGACCGTATTTTCGGTCCAATTCTCGGCCTCTCAAACAAAATCTCGATCTGTAACATCTAGACCCGATTTGGGCGGCTAGGTGTTACAGATTGAGATGTTGAGTCCCCGCCTGGACGGTTTGTCTAAATCTGTAACATGAGGGACGGATTTTGCCGAGTTGTTGTTACAGATTGAGATTTTCTTGCAGGCGGGTCCCGTTTGTCTTGATTTGTAACATCTGGGGCCCATTTTGCCGAGTAACCGTTACAGATCTAGATCTTTCGGCAGGCTAGATTGGTTTGTCTCGATCTGTAACAGTAAAGGGGCAAAAGTGGGTCCAGATGTTACAGATCTAGATTGTTGAGGATGGGTCGAGAGGAATGTCTCGATCTGTAACATCTAGGGTCGTTTTTGGCCTGTAGATGTTACAGATTGAGATTTTCCGCCGGGACGGTTTCGGTTTGTCTCGATCTGTAACAGTTGCTCGGCAAAATAGGGTCTTACTGTTACAGATCGAGACAAACCGGCAGCCGGCCCCGCCCCATCCACCTGCCGCTACCTGCTGTCTGCCGATTTCCGTTGCGCCACTGTGCTCCCATGTCATATCCTCTAGACAACTACGCGGCATCATCGCCGCCGCGCCTACAAGAGAGGAATGTCCATGACCACACCTGCGTCCAAGCTGCTTCAACCCATTACGGTTGGCCCCCTTGAGCTCAAAAACCGCATTATGTTCCCGCCGCTTACCACCGGCTACGAGGAGCGCGACGGTTCCATCGGCGAGCGCAGCCTGGCCTTTTACGAGCGTCTGGCCCGTGGCGGCGTGAGCTACATCGTCATCGGCGACGTCGCTCCCGTTATGACCGCGAGCCCCACGCCCAAGCTGGCGACCGACGCCCAGATCCCCACGTTTAAGGCGCTGGCCGACGCCGTCCACAAGCACGGTGCCAAGGTCGCGCTGCAGCTGTTCCATCCCGAGTACGACGTGCCCGGTGTCGGCCGCATGGTCATGGGTTCCATGGCTGCCGCCAAGGCCGCGCAGGAGGCCAAGGCCGCCGGCGACGAGGAGACCTTCGCCGCCAAGATGGCCGAGTCCAACGAGATCCGCAAGCAGGCCTACGCCAAACTGCACCACGACATGCAGCACTTTGTGAACGAGGCCACCGTGGAGCAACTCACCCAGATCAAGGAGGCCATCGCTGCCTCGGCCGCCCGCGCGCAGCAGGCTGGCATCGACGCCATCGAGGTCCACGGCGACCGTCTGGTGGGTTCGCTGTGCTCCGCCATCCTCAACATGCGCACGGACGAGTATGGCGGCTCGTTCGAGAACCGCGTCCGTTATGCGCTGGAGGTCGTCGCCGCCATTAAGGAAGCCGCGCCGGAGCTGATGGTGGAGTACAAGCTCCCCGTGATCATGGAGAACCCCGACGGCACGCCGCGCGGCAAGGGCGGCCTGCAGCCCGATGAGGCCTGCGAGTTTGCCAAGCTGCTCGAGGGCGCGGGCATCGACATGATCCAGGTCGCGCAGGCCAACCACACCGGCAACATGGGAGACACCATTCCGCCCATGGGCGCCATGCCCTACAACTGGACGCTGCCGGTGGCCGAGCGCGTCAAGGCCCTGGTCTCCGTGCCGGTGGCAACCGTCGGCCGCGTTGTCTCGGTCGAGGCCGGTGAGAAGATTCTGGAAGACGGCGCGGCCGACATCATCGCCTACGGCCGCTCGCTCATGTGCGACCCCGACATTGCGCTGAAGGCCGCCACGGGTGAGCCCATCCGCGAGTGCCTCAACTGCAACAAGGGCTGCGTCGACGCGATTCAAAACCGCAAATACATCTCGTGCGTGCTCAATGCCGAGAACGGCGACGAGGCGACCATCGCCATTAAGCCGGGCGAGGGCGACAAGAAGATCGCCGTGGTGGGCGGCGGTATTGCCGGCCTGGAGGCCGCGCGCGTGGCGGCCAAGCGCGGCTACGACGTGACCGTCTATGAGGCGAGCGATCATCTGGGCGGCCAGATTGTGCTGGCGGCCGCGCCTCCGCGCAAGGACGAGATCATGCGCTCGGTGGAGTATTACGAGAAGATTCTGCCCGGCCTGGGCGTAAAGGTTGAGCTCAACCATGCCGCTACGGCCGAGGACCTCAACGCCGCCGACGCCGCGATTGTGGCTGTGGGCGCGCACGACGTGGTCATCCCCGTTCCGGGCGCGATTCGGACAAGGTCGTCTCGAGCTGGGACGTGCTGGCCGGCAAGGCGGAGCTCGCGGGCTGCGTCGCCGTTATCGGCGGCGGCCTGGTGGGCACCGAGACTGCCGAGTACCTGCTGCAGAACGGCTGCGAGGTGGCGATTGTCGAGATGCTCGACAAGATTGCCGCAGGCGAGTCCGAGACCATTCTGCCGCTGATTATGAACGACTTTGCCGCCCACAACGTTGAGCAGCATGTTAAGACCCGCCTGACCGCCATTACCGACGAGGGCGTGGAGGCCGTTCGCACCACCGAGGACGGCGCCGAGGAGCCGGTGAAGATCGCCTGCGATTACGTGGTGATGGCCGTGGGCTCAGGGCCAACGCGTTTGACCTGGACGGCGTGACGGTGCCCGTGACCTGCGTGGGCGACTGCTCGGGCGAGCGCACCGCCGACATTGCGAGCGCCATTCGCACGGCATATCATGCGGCCAACGAGCTGTAGTTAACTTCGCGGCCAGGCGGGGCGGTAGCACGGATCCGCCCCGCCCGACTGCGTCCCTGCGCACATAGACCATCAACCGGGGTGGGGCCTGCAAGAACAGCGGGCCCCACCCGGTTTTGGTGCAGGGGGCAGATTAGTTTGCACCAAGTCCTTGGCATATGGGCGTGGCTGCTGTTCGTAATCTTTAAGACATCATTAAGGCTTGCGTTGTGGAGCAAGCCGCAGGTCAATGCTATTCTTTTACCTTATCGTACGGTGTTGTATTCTGCCTGAATTCTCTACCTGCGAACAACGGATAAACGCGACCGAGCGGAAAGGATGGCACGCCTGCTAGCAGGGCAAACGTAAACGATGAGTGGCATGGACCGACATAGCGAGCTCCAGCAGCACAAGACGGCGGCCGAGTACCGCCAAGCTGCCGACGAGCACGTGCGGACCCTCAAGGATTTCTGGAAGGATTTCCTGGTGAGCGGTCTGTTTGTGCTGGCCGCCATCGTTGCCATCTTTGCATGCCTGGCCTGGTTTGCCGCGAATAACCGAGTGAGTGCACGGGGAGCACGATCGCGGCGAAGGGCCCGCGGTTTGTGCTCTCGGGAACGCAGGGCGGCACGGCGGGTAAGTACGACACTCAGGACAACTACGCGTCGGACAGTACAAGCCTTGCCGTGAACAATCTTTTCAACCTCAATAACATGAGCACCGATGGCGGTCTCTCTCCGGGGTCGGCCGGCCAGCTCCAGCTCAACGTCAGGCCGCTCTGCAATGACCTGCACGATATCACGGTGGAGATGACCTGGGAAATTTCTGTTCAGACGAGCGTTGCGGGCACGGGCGGCACTGCTGCGGATGCATCGAAAAACGAAGAGATCATCAACTCGCTTAAAGATTTGGTGCGCGGTCATATCCTGGTTTTTCAGGGCAAAGATGCCTCTGGCTTTTACTCGAATCCGCTGGTCCCCACGACCACCACGGTGACCCAGGACGGGGCCAGCGTCACCGTCATTACGCAGAGCTTTACCATCCCAAAGTCGAGCTTTTACGCTGCGGACTCAAATAGCACGACCGAAACCGTCACCAAAACCCTCTACTGGATTTGGCCGGAACAGTTCAAGAGCTACGTTCGCACGGGCAACGCCGGCTACGGTGGCAACCTTTTTGCGAGCACGGACCCGCCGCGGGATACGCAGCCCTCGTCGGCGACATCAACAATAACCACGCGCGCTATTTCCGCGCCGATAGCACGAGCGTGCCAGGTCAGGCGCCTAGCGCGGTTCCGCCTGTCGGAGCCGGCATGTCCTCTGCGGATGTGGAAACCTGCGCCAGCTACTACAACAACGCCGACGAGATTATCGGCAAGAACGTCAAGTACATTCGCGTGCGCTTCACCGCCAAGGAGGCGGATAAATAAATGGACGAGCAGCTTAATGCCCGCGAGCAGGGCGATATCAAACACAACGAAGGAGCGGCAAACCCCGGCGGCAACGGGTTCGGCTCGCACGGCGAAGCGCGTCCGGCTGGCCGCATCGAGCGCATCAAGGCTTGGGTGAGCGACCACCGTCGCGAATCCCTGGCCATCGTGGGTCTGGTGGCCGTGCTTCTCGTGTTGCTGGGATTGACGCTCGGATGGTTTGTCGATGCCAATCGCGGTTCCACCGTTGGCAAGATCAAGGAGCCGGCGGAGCTCAAAGTGCTGGGCCCCAACGCTACGGCAACAGAGCAGATCGACCTGAGCTACAACCCCGAATACGGCGATACCAAGACCGGCAACACGGTGACGCTCATGCGCCCGTTTTGTGTCCAGACGGGCGGCGATGGTTTTGAGCTGCAGCTTGCGAATACGACCAACATTACGGGTCTCACTATCGAGCTGTATAAAGCCGAGAATCCGGGCCTAGGTGATACTTCCGACGTGAGCGGCACTGCGGGCGGCAAGTCCTATAGCTGGAAAATGTCTGGAACGGATCTGCTGAAGAGCTTCACGCCCATCAAAGACCCGGGCGAGGGCGCAAGCGACCCTACATTCAAGGACTGTCAAAACGTCCAGCGCAACGCGCGCCCGCTCTACCGATATAAGGTGTTCGACAAAGGCGAGCTCAACGCTAAGACGCTCGCCAATTCGACTGGCAATGACACGCTCAACTTTATCATCAAGCTTTCGTGGGACGAGAGTGCCAAAGAGACCGATGTGATCTACCTGATCGCGCGCAACACGAGCGGCAAGTAGGAGAGGGGGCGCACATGGAGAAGCGAGAGAAGCAGCAGGATGCCGAGCGCGAGCAGCTGGCAAAAAGCAAAAGCCTCGTCAAGAACAAGCTGGTTGTGGCGGCAATCGCACTTGTTTGCGCCGTGGCGCTCGTGACGGGTGGCTACTTTACCTATTCCGCCTACATCGCCAACGGATTTCTTAAGTCCGTTGCCGCGACAGGCACCGCGCAGAGCCTGTTTGCGAGCGACCTGCTCACGGGCTATATGAGTGCGCCCAGCGATGCCGATCTTGCCCGCGCCCAGCGCTCCATTACGGTATATCCCAACGAGGGGCAGTGCAGCTTCACCTTTAGCATCTATAACTATTTGCTGAGCAACAGCAACTTCTGCAACGATAAAAACGTGACGTATGCCTTGACAGTCGAGGGGTATGGGCTCGATGGTGCCGCGTGGAGCTATGCACCCCAACCCGCCGGAAACGTCAAGCTTCCGGAGAATCAGCCTACCAAAAACGATTACACCGTGACCTTTCCTGAGGACAAGTTGGGACATGCCTACTTTGTGATTAAGGCCATGGTTGTTTCGAAGGAGAGCCCCGGCACCGAGCTCACCTGTCTGGCGGCGAAAGTCGTGCCGTCAAAGAGGGCCGAGGTCAAAACCGCTGCGGTTGAGGGCGCGCTGGTTGATGAGGCTGGCAAGTTTGCTGATTACGCTGCGTACAACTACCGTGTGACGGTTACGGGCGCACCGGCAAACGTCACGCTCACGTGGGGGGAGAACGTGGAGATCGACCCGTTCTTCGAGACCAACCATGGTGTGACGGCGGATAAAACAAATCACACGGTTACGTTCACCATGGAGCCGGGTTCGATGGTCGTCAACTTTTACCGAGCGGACGGCAAAACGCCCGATTGCTGGGGTGACCTGGGCATTAGCGTGAGCGGAACCACCCAAACGGGTACGACGGGGACTCGATAACTCTGGAAGCGGAGTTTTAGGATAAGAGGTACGGAATCGATGAGAACGGCAAAGCGCATACTCGCAGAGTTCATGACGGTGGTCATGGTACTCCAGGCATGCTCGCCCACGGTGGCCGCCGTGGCGGCCGGCTGGCAGAACATTTCGAGCGAGATTGCCGCCGCGTCTGCGGAGGCATCGGATGCAGCCGAGAGCGGTGAGACCAAGGGCGATGTTGCGAATGGGTCTGGGTCGAGTGATATCGGCGCCGCGGGTGACGGTGCCGAGGATGGTGCTGCGAAGGACGACGCTGCAACGGGCGATACTTCCGATAGTGCTACGGGTTCCGATTCCGCGGGCGATCAGGCGGAAGGCGACGATGCGGCAGGGGATGCCGCCGCTGGCGATGCCGAGCAAGATGCCGATGCCGCGGTTTCGAAAGACGCTGAGGCCCAGGCCGATGCGTCGATTACAAATCTTGATGAGCTTGTCGAGCTGCTCGAGGCGAACGGAGCGGAAAGCATCGTGCTCAAAGACGACAGGAGCGGAATCCGAAGCCTCGATGTCAAGTCGTCGGAGGCGTTCACCGTCCTGTCCAACGCCGACGCTTCGCTTTACTATGATGTGCAGATCAAGGTTATCATCACGGGCGATGCGAAGCTCACCGAGTCGGCTAAGAACGGCATGTCTTTCCAGGGCTTGGCAGTGATGAGCATCCGTTTGAAGGCAAAATCTATAGGTCGTTGAATGGCGTTGATAGCCCTGTTGAGCTTACGTCTAACCGGACGGTTTTCAATAACTTCAAACTGACTGACCAAAACAATACGGTCAAGATAAAGTGGATAGGCGCAACTACCTATAGCGCGCCGATGGTCGCTACGAAGGTCAGCGGTGGGGGCAAGACGCTCAACGCTGTGGTCAACATCGCAGATCCCGTAGGTACCGGCGGGACGGATACGACTTCCGCTCTGACGGCGCCCCTTTTGGGTGAGGCGATGGGTGACCTTACTACAGAGGTCACCTATGGCCCTGCCGGTTCTCTCGAGAAGCTCAACGTAAATGCAGCGGGAAACATCGGTCTTTTAGCGAATACAGTCAAGAGCGGAACCTTTACGGTGGGGTCTGTTAAGTTTCCCGCTAGCCTTGCCGCGGGCGGTGTCGTCGAGACGAGCTCCGGTAATGCCGGTCTGCTCGTAGGCACGGTCGAGGATGGCGCGACTTTGAACGTCGGCACCCTTAATGTTCCCGCTGCTACCGTTCAGTCTGCAAGCGGTTCCGCCGGTGGTGTCGCAGGTCTCGTCGGTTCGAACACAGGCGCCACAGTCAACGTCACGGAGGCTCTCGACCTGCACATGCTCACCGTCAAGGGCACCACCGCCAGTGGCGGCTTCATCGGTAAGGCGACCAGGCTCGCGCTGGGCGCGGACAACAAGAAGTTCACCTGTCCCGCCAACGTCGGCGATGCGAACAGCAAAAGTTCCGGCGGCTTCATCGGCGACGTTAGTTTTGCCGGCCCGGTCGAGTTTGCCAACAACGACCAAATCGATACGGGCGAGGGCGTGAATCTTGGCCAAAGTGGGGACACGGGCGCGGGCGGCGTGTTCGGTCTCCTGGACACAACGAACGGCGATGTCGCAATATCAGGTGGCTCGTATACTAGCAAACTGGTGACGGGCTCCAGCTCCATCTATGGCGGTCTGGTCGGTAGAGTTCAGGATGTGACCAACACAGAGAAGTCGAACAACACCCTTCATATAAAGACGGGTGCCGCGGGCAACCGCTGTTCGGTTGATACTACATGCAGCGTCGCGCCGCGACTGGCAGGAGGCCTGGTCGGCTGGGTGGCAAAGAGCAACAATACTGGAGGCGTTGTAATCGTTGACGGCGCGGACGTCACGTGCCATTCTCCAAAAGCCAATGGAAAGAACTGCGGGTTTGGCGGTGTTGTTGGCGCCTTGGATAGCGGCTATAGCGTGGGCGGGCGTTCGCGTTTTGGAATTCTGGACTGCGGGGACGTTCGCGTTGAAACTGATAAAAACGAATCAATCGCATGTGGTGCCGGAATTGTGGGTTCGGCATGGAACGGCGTCTTGCGCTTGCGTGGGACTACCGATTTATCCGATTGCAAGCTCGAGGCCAACGGTAATACCAGCCAAATTCTTAGATCCTTGGATGGATGCGCCCCATTGGTGTTTGCTCTAGGTTCAGGCTCGGATGCTGAGGCAACGAACGATAATTATTGGCTTTACAAACGTCCTGCTGCGGCGAGGATCGATGACCTGACCTATAACCAGGTTATCCGCCTGACCGGAGAGGAGGGCAAGCTCAGCAAGGATCTTATTAAACTTGATGAAAGCACCTTTTATCAGCCGTTGTGCAATCTGAGTGGTGCTCCAGATGCTGGCAGCAGTGCTGGCTACTCTTGGGGTTATCAGCTACGGTCCCAAAATGGTGACGGGAAGTCGGGTACATACCTCATTAATGATGCGGATACATTCGCATGCATTGCCATGACGGTCCAAACGAACGGCTACTTTGGCGGTGTATTCGGCATCGGCACGGCTAATATTACGAGCTGGTATGGTAATAGTGGGAATGCTATCTCAATTACTTCCGACATTGACCTGCGAGGTACAGGCCTTGAAGGTCTTGCATGTGATGGGTCCGGGCAAGTTAATGCCTTCGTAGGGGCTGTCGAGGGCAACCATCATACCGTTACCTTGGCGATTGGCGAACCTTACGGTACGCGCAACGGCAATGCGCTTGGCGCAAACGATTCGACTGAAGGCAACGGCAAGATTTACCGGCACAGCCGTCTGGGCCTCTTTGCCGCTATCGGCGGTGGCGCGACGGTGAATAACCTCACCGTCGATGGCGTTATGAAGTTCGATAACGGCTTAGGCGTCGACGCTGGCTCGCTTGCGGCAACTATCACTGGCAAGACAACGCTCAGCGGCGTTACGTGCAAGCCGAAAATCACCTGCGATGATACGTTCGGCAACGATGTCAACATTGGCGGCATTGCTGGTAGCGTGAGGGGTGGTGGAACCGTTACTTTCGGCAGCAGCAACATAAGTGGCAGCACGAAGGCGCAAGCGACCGTCAAAACGGGCGCTACCCTCAACGGCAACACGCGCATTGGCGGCGCTATCGGTTATGTGGCGGACGTTGTCGCTATCGTCAACGTGACGAGTCTCGAGGTCGGTGACGCGACCGCGAGCGAAAATGCGATTACCGCGGGCGACAGCGCGAGCAATAAGAAATCCCAGATTGGCGGCCTTATCGGCTGCATCACTCAGGGCACCGCGGCGAATACGACCAACGTCAACATCACAGGACTTACGTTCAATTCGTTCAGCATGACCGTTGGCAAGAACGGTGACGCGAAGAACGGCGCTGGCGGTCTTTTGGGCTACAGCTGGGGCAATACGGTTGTCACCATCGGGGATAGCGCAAACACCAGCGACAGCACGTATGCTCTCAAGACGAACAACGCTTCCATAACAGCAAACAGCTCAGGTGAACTCGGCGGGCTCGTATATGCAGCCAGCGGTCACTGGGTTATCAACAACTATGCCATCGATCTTTCTGGTGCAACCATCAATGCCGAGAGCGCTACAACGCTTGGTCTGCTCATCGGTCGAGGCGGTAGGACGGAGAATTCCACAACATATGGAGTGGAAACTTATAGCGGCTTGTATCTGGAGAACAAGGCGGGTTGGGACACTGCATATAAGGTCAATGGTGTTGCTGCGGGCAATGGCGTGAAAATCAACAACACGGCAATCAAAAGCAACGACAATGCTACTTCGTTTGATGAATGGGTCGGCAACAGCACGAGGCCTGCCTATGGAAATAAAGACGCCAGCAAACTCATGGACGGCGAATGGAATGTCGTCGTTTCGCTTCATACCAAAGACGGCGTTAATGACGGCAAGCTCGACATGAGCGGAGAGCCGGGAAACGACAACAGCTATCGCAACCGTTCCGATTTCGGCAAGAACCACAACACGAATGCCTGGACGAGGTATTACTACAACCTCGACAAAGCCTATGCGGCACTTGGGCAAGGCAGCTCCAAAATTAGCAAAATCGATACGGCGGAAAAGCTGCTCTTATGGTCTGCTTATCGCTATGCTCCAGCCGCAATTCGCTCGATGATTGTGCCGCAAGCGTTCAACGACGCCGTGGCCATCGGCGGCGAAAGCGGCAGAAGCGTCGAAATTGATTTGACGGGCTATAGTTACTATCCCACCCAGCCGAACGGAAAGGTGACGGTTGGTAATGCGACCATCACCTTCCATTACTCCGACATCAAGGCCGAGCAGAAAAGCAACAAGCTGAACTCTGCTGCTACCCAGCACGAGAACATGCACTGCGGTCTTTTCCGAACGGTGGCAAATGGCGATCTTACGGTGAATGCCGTCACTTTGGGTGGCACTGTTGGGCCCGTTGTCAATGACGGGAGAAGCAAGAATGATATTGCCGCCGCGGGTGGAAGCTCTTCGGGCGCGCTGGTGTGTCGCTACGTGTATGGGTCTAACAATGGCACGACCACCACTATTAGAAAAATCTCGATTGATGGCCTTACGCTCAACAATTTGACCGTCGATGGCGCTAGTGAGGCCACGGGCGCTGATGCTTATATGCCTCTGCTTATAAACGAGATGCAGACGTACGTGAACCTGAGCGCGAAGAACATCACGGCTACGGGATACGGCCGCAACACCAAGGTGGCAACCTCACTTTTTGGAAGACTGGGCGTGGGTTCGAGTGCCGACCAGGTTACGGCGACGTTTGGTACCATCAACGTGCCGAGTGCTACGAACAACGCCATCTTTACCCGTGCAAGCTTGCTTGAGAGCTTTGGCTACGGCGAGGGGAAGACCGGCTCGGCGGTGTATACCTTTATAAAGGATGACCAGACAAACGATAAGGTCACATTCGGCAGCGAGATCGACTCGAAGGGCGAATACTCTGGTAAGCAACTCTGGTACTACAACGAGAGCACCTATGGGACCCGCGCTGGCCTCGTCACCGTTGACAACAAAGAGGCAAATGCGGATACTCCGCAATTCGGTGGTTATCTCCCGTATGTGAAAAAGGGCAATGTCAACGAAAACAAAGTCCAATACCATGAAATCAAAGTTAACCAGCGCGTGCCCAAGCTTACGACAGGCTGCGGCACCTATGGTGATCCCTATACCATAACCAAGGCAACGGAGCTCAACACGGTTGCTGAGTACATCAATACTCAGAATCCAAGCGACGGCTGGGAAGTTACGATTGCGGCCGATCAGGAAACGCTATGCCAGCGCCGCTCGTCCAGCAAGGATGCTAGTAATGAAGTGACGTACGTCTACAAGCAGGCGAGCAAAACATGGGTGAGAATGATCGGGAACGACATCGACCCCAATGACACGCTTGACGATACGACGATGCACAGCTATCTCCAGAGTGCCTACTACAGCATCGAGCCGGAGAACGACAAGGGGGAAAGCACTGACACGCTTGAGCTGGACGCTGCCGTTTTTCAGGGCTTGGGTAATAAAGATTACCCGTTCCGTGGCGTTATCGTTGGTAATCTGAGGGGCTCGTCGCAGGCAGCTACGCAGGCGACTATCAAGATCCACAACTCCAAGGACACAGGTGCGCTTTCTGGGTTGATCCCGTATAGCTACGGTAGCGTTGTGAGTAATCTGAACATTGAATACTCGGGCAAGGCGGCCTCTATTGCACATAAGAATAAAGACGCCTCTGGCGTGCCGGGCGCGTTTTTTGGCGGCGTGATCGGTTGCATCATGGGCGGTGACAATATCATCGATGGCGTGTCGGTGAAAGCGTCTGGCGGCTTTAGCGTTGCTGGGGCAGCAGGCGATAATGGCGGCGCGCACCTTGTGCCCGTTGGCGGCTACGTTGGTGCTGTTGCGGGTGGCGGCGTCATCTTCCGCAACTCTTCCCGCGGCGACGGTGCCCTTAACGACTGGCATAGCGCTGGCGCTTCTCTCTACGACAACCCATATGTTGGCCGCGTGATCGACGGCTATGCGTTCAGCGAGCTTACCGATGATAAGAGTCTCGACAACACTGATCGTAACTACAAGGTGAACAATCTGGATACTTCGAAGACGGGGTGCATCAAGACGGATGCGACGCAGGGCCGCTATAGGGGAGACGACGCCAATAGCTCTGCGATAACCACAACCGTCAATGACTCGCAGGGACTGCTCGTACTCTCGGCCATCATCAGCAGCGGTGCGGCCGGCGGTTCGGCGAATACGAATACCACGAACGATGCGTATGGAACGTATGCGGGCTCGCGTGCCTACATGGGCGGCAACAACGCAAAGGGAGTGTACCAATTCGGCAACAAGCAATACGGCAAAGTTCGCAACGCGAGCTATACACATGTTGGAAGGCCGGCGAGTGCCGCTGAAGACTTTGCTAATGCGATAAGCGATGACATGAAAAGCCCCGGTATCCAGTTAGAGGGTAACGCGCTTGGCTACGCAGGCGATGGCTCGGGCGTTAACTCCCCCTACCTAGTAAAGAAATACGCAACGTGGCAGACGGGTAACATCTGCGCCGCGCAGGTCTCGGGAATGGATTTGCAGTTCAAAGCGGGTGAAACCTACGACATGACTACTTATGGCACGGGTTACACGGGTCTTTCGGGCCGCTACTACTCAAACGCATGCGCATCCGGTAAGGGCGCCGACCGCGATCGCATCGTGCCGCTTGTTGCGTGCATCAACGGTAACGGTGCAACAATTAAGGTCGGTAGCAAAGAGGCCAGCAAGGTATATGGGGTCACGGAGTACGCCGATGATAATTACAAACTCACCGGAGTGGGCGCTCTCTTTGGTACCGTAACGTATACCTCGACCAACGTGTTGGATAGCATCGGCACTCCGGCAACGGACGGCGCTGCTGCTACGGGCAACGGCGGCTATACCGTCCAGAACCTAAAGTTCGATGACTGCAATATTTCTCTTACGTATATCAATGCAGCCGGCGCCTCCAGTGGTGCGGGTAATGAGCAGGTTGGCGTCGGTCTGCTTGCGGGTACTACGGCGAACGCGAGCTCGCTGGCAGATTACGGCAAATATGCAGGAATTACCACGAATAGCTGCAGGGTGAATGGCCCCAATAACGTTGGCGGATTGCTCGGCGCATCCGGCTATGGTAGCCGCAGGACTGATAAAGATACAACTTTGCTGGTGAATCGTAACGACACCTCAAATTCGAACACGCGCTATTCTCCGGTCAAGCTTTACGATTGCTCTTATAGCAACATGGACATTTCTGGCGTGCAAAACGTCGGCGGCTTCGTCGGCAAGCTGAACCAAAATTCCGCTGGTGGCGTTTGGGCAAAAACGAATATGCCTATTGCCGAGAGTTCCACAATTATGTCAACTGCTGCCAGCGCAAGGACCGGCGGTATCGTGGGTCTTGCCGGAGGTGGTTTCCTGGTGAACACCGATGACGCTGGAACGCCTTCGCAGGGTGCCGGAAAGGCGGAGATCAGCAATGTCACGCTTCAGCCGGCAGCATCGAGCGCGACCGAGGGGACCGGCGGCCTTATCGGAAGGTCCGAAAATGGAATCGTGTCTGTCTACAATCTGTGCATCCATGGCGACGTGCAGAATAAAACGGTATTTGGTGTTAGAGGATCGAATAATCTTAAGTACGTTGCTGGTGCAGTCGGCGAAGCAGCTTCGGGCGGTGCATTTAAGTTCGATAGCTGTGTAATAAAAGACATCTATCTTGGTGCTCGTGAGTGCTCTGCCGGTTTAATCGGTGATCTGAAAGGTGGGTGTGCCCTCGAGGTCAAGAATTCAACTATCACTGGACTGGTCGTCGATGGTTCGTATTCTGGTGGTGTTGTTGGCTCGATCGGTAACACGGCGAACTCTGTCACGCTTTTGAACTCGACCATTGGCGAGAATAACTTTACCGGTAGCAAGAACGCTGCATGGAACTCATCGCTGGGAAGTTGTTCTGGTGGCGTGTCTGGCGATGGCCGTGGCTCATTTAGGCTCGTAAATGTGCTCATGGATCGCAATATCTTTGGGGCGCAAACTAGCCAGGGCTATTTGTTCGGAAATAGTTCATCCGCTGATCTCGTCAACGTTTTTGTCGCAGGAATTGCCATTAGACCAAACAGTGCGAGTGAATCGCTCAAGCTGATGCGCAATTCTTCCGGCACCGACGACCTTAAAAAAGTGAACAAAAAGTCATACATCGCATTTGCTGCCTATGAAGACAAGCTTTCCGATGCCAAGGGCGCGACACTGTATGGCAACGATGCTGCGAACGGCAATGTGACGGTGGCCGTTTCGCCCTACGTCACGACGAGTCCGACGAGTGGCCTTGTTGTGCGCGCCTCCGATGCTGACACGGCCGGCGTTATCTGTTCGGCGACGGCATGAACGTTGGCCTTGCCACGGCCATCCAGAATCCGTCGAGCCCCGGCGTTGCCAACCGTTATACCTACACCAACATCGGCGGCATCAATGACGATGGCGCCTATCAAAATACGTCGAGCTATAACGCCAAATCCGTGGCGAGCATGTTCAATGCGAATAACGATGCAAGCGACAGCAAGGTTGCAACGGATTTTCCCGTTTTGGTGATCTCGGGTACCGATAATACGGCGGCCAAGAGCTATCTAAACATCATCACGAACGGCGGCTTCTCTGACGCTTGCAGATTGAATAACGAGAATGGCACCAATCCGCACGTGACGGCCAAAGCAGATGTTTTCCAACTCAAGGATGGTGTGTTCGTTAAGGACGATGACGCGTCGAACAATCCCACGCTTCGCGTAGTGAACAACGGCAAGAACAATATGTCCTTTAGCCCAAGCTCCGATTGGGACAACGGCAAGGGCCGCTTTACGCTCCTGACCGTTACCTTTACCGAGGCGGGTCAGAGCTACAACGTTCAGGTGCCGATCGTCGTTAAGCGCAAGCTCGAGATTGATTTCGCTGCAACGTATGATTACGGCATCAAATTTAAAGAAAAAGACTACGCTAACCTTGGAAAAGATGCACACGTGCTTACGAGCTTTGGCGAGCCGATGACGGGTCTGCTTACCTGGACATACAATTCTGCCAATGGGAAGGAAGTCGACTTTGGCTGGGACAGCTATATGGCTGCTGGCGGCTCGATGAAGGGGCTCGGTAAGAGCATCCTCTTCAATGGTGCCGACGGAAGGTTGCCCCAGGGCACCCAGCTTACGCTCATCGATGCGAACGTTGACGGCCGGGCCGGTGGCAGAGAGTATCACTATACGGTGGGCGAAGGCGGAGCAACGAGCGTTTCCCTGAGCGGAAACGACGGCTTTAAGGATTCTGCGGGCAATCCATATCAGGAGCGATGGCTGAGCGAGATTTTGGATGTGTCGGCCACACAGGATGGCGCCGGCACATGGACCGTGTGTGATAACGAGGCAGAGGCGACCGCTAAAGCGAAACTCGATGGCAAGTGGACGCTGTTTAAGGTTGCGGGTGCTGACGTTCCCAGCAACAGCCGCTATACGCTAAAGGTACCTAAGGAGAAGGATACCGGCAGAGAGAGGCGTGCATCGGAGAGCGTCTACCTAGTTGTCAACGTGCCCAAGTCGGGCGACGGCGTGACGCAAGCTAGTATCAACGGTTTTACGGCTTCGTCTATTGACTCGAATTCTTCGGGTGGCCGCATATCTTGGAATCTGCATCACGTCTTGCGCACCGGTGGCGACGATAATCAAAACGGTACGGCATCGACATACAGCATCTTGTCCAATTACGGGCAGGAAGTTAACGACGGGAAGCCGGAGGCGCGCACTCCGGTTTCGAAGTCGACGGACGGCGCCGCCTACGTTCTTTCTCTTGACGTTACCGACACGATTACGTTTAACCCAAGTCAGAGCTATGCTGACTCGGACTCTTTGTTCTATCAGCTCGATACGTCACTGTGCAAGTATGGCGCCAACAATACCCTGACGGGGGTGAGTAGTTTCCCGAGCGGAACCTCGGCGATCGCTAAATTCTATGTTGCCATCGACAATCAGAACTATAAGTGGGATGGCGAAGATTGGGCGAAGTGTGATTCTTCGACGCCTGCGTTCACGCAGACCGTGACGGATACGGGCGATGACTCGCTGAAGCTCAAGCTCGATTGTGACCTCGCCAGAATCCGCAAGCGTGCAACGGGCGGATCCTTTACCGTGCGCACGGCTGTGGAAGAGATTCGCCTTACGCCGGACGGCTGCAACAAGGTCATCTCCCTGTCCAAGCAGTCTGGCGAGGACGCCTGTACCAAGATGTCCTATACCGCCAAGCTTTCGACGCGTAAGGAAGGCCTTAATACCTCGAGCCTGACGCAGACGAAGCGCGGTAACGTCGGGTACTATCGCATGGACACGGGTGATACGACCATTACGCTTTCTGCGCCAGATAAGTCGCAGCTTGGTATTAACGTGGACGACCTGCGTCCGATCGCGAATGGCACGATTGGTCTGGGTGCCACGTATGAACTGGGTGGACTCAGCAACGCCGCCGAGGCAATTGCGAACGCAGACTCTGTTGTGTACACGCTCGCGCTTCAGCGCCGCGGAACCGACGGCACGTATGAGAGCGTAACGGATGATATCTCCAACTACGTAACAGTGACGGAGAGTAAGCTTGCCGCGGTCGCTCCCTCCGGTAGCACGATCACCTTCACTGACTCGAAGGAGAACGGCAAGTTCAAAACGAAGAACGGTAATACGACGTTTAGCCTGCCCTTTACCGTTAAGGTCAACACGCAGGTTGAACAGCGTGAGCAGTTCTACGCGAACTATCGTCTGGTGATGACAGCGAGCTTGGTCAAGGGTGACGTGGCGAGCGCAAAGCCTCAATCGCCCGACTATGTGACCTACACGCTCACGAGGGTGAACCTCAACGGCATCGACCACTAGTTCCGAAGCCAACTGGCTTCGCAAAGGGGGCGGCAACCACCCGGTTGCCGCCCCCTTTCTAGTCTGCGCGATCCCAGTCTTGGACTCCGCTGGACAGTTAGTTCAGATACGTATAATTCCAGACCGCAGCAGGCGCATCCGGCGCTCGTTTTGGGGAAGAAAGGGGCTCAAAACTAGGATTCGGTAGCTATCTGCTCGATTTGCGTGCAATGAGTCGCCAAAGAACCCTCTCCGGGGACCATAGCGCAGCTTTATCAGCATAGAAAAATACGTATCTGAACTAACTGTCCAGCCGCCGTTGGAGAAAGGTGTTTTAGCTCTCCCGACCCCTCCACCAGGCTTTCCAACTTCCCACTTAACTTAACACTTAAGGTGGAAAGCTGGGTAGAAAGCTGGAAAGTTAAGTGGAAAGCTGGAATGTTAAGTGGAAAGCTGGAAAGTACGCGGAAGACTGACATGCTAGCCCAGAGGCTAGAGGGGTTAATAATTATGAAGACCATACCAAGCGAAACAAAAAGATACCAATCTGGTTGGTAAAACACGCTCAATGAGCTGCGAGCTAACTAGCTGCGTAAATTAAATGTAAAGAACTGTCGCAAATAAATGGCAAATGCCAGATAACGCCGCGTCTATTTTAATTAACTGCTTTGAGCAAACAGTAAAATGCTACTATCTAACTTGCACGTAAGAAAGCAGATTAACGGTTAAGGCTAAGAAGTGGCAGGTATGTCGGAAGCAACTAGGACTCGCACGCATGCGCCCGAGGTTAGGCAGCGCGCCGTCGAGATCCTCCAAGAGGGGGTCGGTCATCGCGCCCTCGCCGCGGAGCTTGGCATTCCCCAGGCCACGGCTCGTCAGTGGACCCGCGCGTATGCCGTAGGCGGTGCCGACGCCGTTCTCAACGCCGGTTCGCATCATCACACCTATTCGTACGAAGTTAAGCTCGCCGTGGTCAAGGACCGCTTGGAAAACGGCTTAACGGTTCGCGAGGCCATGATCAAGCACAAGATTCCCAGCGAGTCTTCGGTCAAGGCTTGGTGCCGCCAGTATCGCGAGAGCGGTGAGTCCGCGCTGGTTGATAAGCCGCGCGGTCGCAAGCCGCGCGTTAAAAAGGCGGAATAGCGAACGGGATGGTGCGCCCACAGGGGCGCATTTTTCTTGCCGCGCCAACTTTTTGGACCGTCGTGAGCCTACTGGAACATCCTCCAAAGTGGTTAATAAACCGCGCGCAGTGGCCCGTGCGCCCGCCGCCGCGATAGGGGGAGCGTCGCCTCTCTGCTCCAAAGCGGACAGACTCGTTACCCCGTACGCCTAAAACTCCCCAGTTGACCGAAAACCCGCCGCCGCTACTCCTCAACTGAGCTATAACGTTAAACAATTGCAGCGTTTTTGCATGGGGGAGTGATGGTATGACGCTACTGTATTTCCTTACCCTGTTTCCGCTGGTACCGGCGCTGGGCATGCTGCTCGCGCGCGGTGACCGCGCCCGCGATGCGGTAGGGCTTGTAGGCTCCGGCATTATTATGGCGGTGACGGTTGTAGTCGCCGTCATGTTTTTTGGCACGGGCCCGCAGAGCTTCGAGGTTGCCCCCGGCACCTCGCATGTGCTCTCGATCATCAGCTCCGTCATCGACGTGATCCTGTGCGCCGTCATCCTGTACAACGCGCGTAAATATAAGAGCACGCTCACCACGGTGCTCGGCGTGGTGCAGCTGGTGGGCTCGCTCACCTTTGCAGCTATGACGCTGCCCGCGACCGAAGCCGTCACGGCAACGCCACTCTACCTTGACTACATGAGCGTGATCATGGTGCTTGCCGTCGGCATTGTCGGCAGCCTTATCTGCGTGTACGCCCTGGGCTACATGAAGGACTTCCAGGCCCACGACGAGCACGAGGCAGCGCTGCGCGGGCAGACGGCGCCTGACCGACGCCCGCAGTTCCTGGCGCTTATGTTCCTGTTCCTCTCGGCCATGTTCGTCATCGTGACAAGCGACAACCTTGAGTGGCTGTTCTGTGGCTGGGAAATCACCACCGTGTGCTCGTTCCTCATGATTGGCTACACGCGCACGCCCGAGGCCATAAAAAACGCTTTCACCCAGATCATCCTCAACATGCTGGGCGGCCTCGCGTTTTTGGCCGGGCTCATGTACCTGCACGTTAACGGCATGCCGCTGACCATCTCGGGCATGATCGAGCTTTCCGGCGCCGGAACCGCGCAATCCGCGCTGTTGGTGATGCCGGTCGTTCTGCTGTCGCTCGCCGCACTCACCAAGGCCGCGCAGATGCCGTTCCACACTTGGCTATTGGGTGCCATGGTTGCCCCCACGCCCACGAGCGCCCTGCTGCACTCGTCAACCATGGTCAAAGCCGGCGTGTTCCTGATGGTCAAGCTCAGCCCGCTCTATGCCATCTATCCCGTGACTGGCTTTATGGTCACGAGTGTGGGTGCCATCACGTTTTTGCTCGCTGCCCTCATGGCCATCTCGCAGAGCAACGCCAAACGCGTGCTCGCGTACTCCACCATTTCCAACTTGGGCCTTATCAGCGCCTGCCTAGGCGTCGGCGCGCCCGAGGCCGTGTGGGCCGCGATCTTCCTGATCCTGTTCCATACGGTGGCAAAGTCGCTGCTGTTCCTGTGCGTGGGCACGGCCGAGCATCATATCGGCAGCCGCAATATCGAGGACATGGACGGCATGTTCAGCCGCATGCCGCACCTGACGCGCCTGATGATGCTGGGCATTATGGGCATGTTTGTGGCGCCGTTTGGCATGCTCGTGTCCAAGTGGGGCGCCTGGTGGCGTTCGCACAGACCGGCAACGTGCTCATGATCATGGTGCTTGCCTTTGGCTCGGCCGCGACGTTCTTCTTCTGGGGCAAGTGGCTTGCCAAGCTTTCGGGCGTCGACCCCACGGCTCAAAACGTTGAGGTCAATGTCCATAAGACCGAATGGATGGCCCTCAATACCATCGCCGCGCTGCTGATTCTGTGCTGCGTGGCGTTCCCGGTTATCTCGAGCGGTCTGGTGTCGCCTTACTTGGCCATGGTGTTTGGCCGCGTGCCGTACGTTATTGGCAAGGATGCCATGTATCTGATGGTGGTTATCGTGGCGTTTATCGCCGTGGTGCTGCTGACTTCATTCCGCGTGAGCAACAAACCGCACGTAAACGTATATCTTTCGGGTGTGGGAACCGACAATTACCGCCATTTCCGCGGCTCGATGGGACACGAGGTGAAGGCCGAAAAGCGCAATTGGTACTCGGAGGACGCCCTTGGCGAGAAGCGTATTGGCCCCGCGGGTAGCGTCGTGTGCTGCAGCATTATCTTGTTTGCGCTGCTGTGTTGCGCGTGGATTGGGCCCGAGCGGCTTGCCATGAGTGCGCCCTCGGTGCTGCGCGGCAAGTATTTTGAAGGCTCGGGCGTCGTGGGCATTTTTATTGGCACCGTGGCGTTTGCCTTGATTGCGCCGCTTGTGGGCGGCTTGATCGACGGCGTTGACCGCAAACTTTCGGCTCGCATGCAGGGCCGCGTGGGCCCGCGCTTGCTGCAGCCCTTCTACGACGTTGCCAAGCTGCTGCGCAAGGCTCCCGCCAGCGTAAACACCATGGACGATACCTACATGGCGTGCGCGCTCATCTTTACCGTGGTGGGCGGCGGCATCTTTGTGTCGGGCTCCAACACGCTGTTATGCGCCTTTATGGTGACGCTTGCCGCGATTTTTGTGGTGCTGGCGTCCGCCTCGACGCAAAGCCCGTTTGCCAGGTCGGTGCCGACCGCGAGCTGCTGCAGGTTATGAGTTACGAGCCCGCCGTTCTGCTGATGAGCGTGGGCCTGTACCTTGCCACCGACAGCTTCGATTCCATCGCCGTGACGGGGCAGTCGGCCCCCATCATCGTGTACAGCGCGCCCATTTTCCTCGCGCTGCTCGCGGTGCTTACCATCAAGCTGCGCAAGTCGCCGTTCGATCTTTCGTACTCGCATCACGCGCATCAGGAGATCGTCCAGGGCGTCGCCACCGAGATGAGCGGCAGCACGCTGGCCAAGATGACCCTTATGCACTGGTGCGAGACCGTGCTGTTTTTGATGTGGGTGGGCATGTTCTTTGTCTGGGACAACCCAGTGAGCTGGCTGGTCGCCCTGGTCGTGATGGCTGCGACGTACTTTGTCGAGGTGCTGATCGACAACACCTTCGCGCGCAGCACCTGGCGCAGCTGCTTTAAGCTCGGATGGGGCGTGGCGCTGGTGTTTGGCCTGCTCAACCTTATGCCCATCCTCGTCGACGTGTTTATTTAGGAGGCGGCATCCATGGATCATAAAATGTCGCGCTCGCCGTGGGTTATTCATTACGACGGCTCGAGCTGCAACGGATGCGATATCGAGGTGCTGGCCTCGCTCACGCCGCTGTTCGATGCGGAGCGCTTTGGCGTGGTCAATACCGGCAACCCCAAGCATGCGGACATCTTTTTGGTGACGGGCTCGGTCAACGCTCAGAACTTGCCTGTCGTGCGCCAGATTTACAACCAGATGCTCGAGCCCAAGTGCGTGGTGGCCTGCGGCATCTGCGCGTGCTCGGGCGGCGTGTTCCGCGATGCCTACAACGTGATCGGCGGCGTGGACCGCGCGATTCCCGTGGACGTGTACGCGCCCGGATGCGCCATTCGCCCCGAGACCGTGATCGATGCCATCGTGGAGGCGTGCGGCATCCTGGACCAGAAGGAGGCCGTGATGCGCGCCGGCGGCGATCCGCTTACCGTGGGCGGTGCCGCTACTTGGGACGGTGGCGTTGAGTTGGGCGAGGACGGGTTTGTGGCCGCAGCTGAGGCCGGCGACGCGCCCGCCGCTGGCGACGCACCTGCTGGGACGCCCACCGCGTCCGTCGCTGCAAAGGAGGCCGAGTAATGCAAAAGGCAATCTATACCACCGTCGGGATCGATGGGCTGTTGCCACATGTGCAGGCGCTCAAGGGTGCCGGCGCGCGCTTTGTGCAGATGCATGCCGAGCGCTGTGTGGACGACGGATCGTATCGCTTGGTCTATACGTTTATCGACGTTCGTGCTGCTCAGGAGCATATTGCGCAGGACGGCAGCTATGCGATTGAGAATCTGGTAGTCGAGGGCATCGACCAGTACCAGGAGATTCCGTCCATCAGCTCGTACTATCCGGCAGTGTTCCCGTTTGAAAACGAAGCGCACGACCTGTTTGGTCTTGCCATCACTGACATGCAGGTCGACTTTAAGGGCTTTTTCTACCAGGTTTCGACTGCCGAGCCCATGAGCGTTATCACGCCCGAGGTGAAGGCCGCGCGCGAGAAGGCCATGAAGGTCCGTGCCGCTGCCGAGGCCAAGGCGCGCAAGGCCGCGGCCGAAAAGGCCGCCGCTGCTGCGGCTGCTGCAGGGGAGGGCGCT
>JAQEDJ010000038.1 GCA_027669525.1 Coriobacteriaceae bacterium AM48-5
CGGCTTCAACTCCACCTACAACGGCGTCCTTCTGGGCGACCAGCTCGGCACCGTCATCGAGGCACTCGCCGCCGCCGAGCGAGCGAGAAGCTGGCACAGGCTGTGTAACGGGTTACGCGGTTTTACCAAACCGCGTAACGAGTCGACGCTGCAAACGCCCCTAAGCGGCAATCTGACGTTCAATCGTCGTCGCGTACCGAAGTACGCTTCCCTCCTCTTTCACGTCACCTTGCTCGCTTAGGGCGTTTTCGCTGACTTATGCTCAACCGGCGACGCTTTCGTGGCCTAAGTAGTCATCGGGGACGTTCTTGTTTGACTAGTCGTTTAAGAACGTCCCCAATGACTATTTATCCGGATTGCTAATTTGTGCGGGTTGTGGTTTTGTGACCTGCTGAAATTTGAGATACTGTACAACTGTACGTTAACTAATCTTCGTAGTATATTGCTACCCGCAAAACTCAATACCATTGTGCTTCGAGACGCTAAAGCGCCTACGTACAATGGTTGTTGATAGTACGATTTGATTCAACGACAGGATGGATGGTCCAAGCGTGAGTCTCGGCAGCAAACTATCCGATGCAAAGGTCTCCTTTGCGATATTCAAGCGCGACATTAAGCGACTGCTTGTGAACCCCGTCGCCTTGGTGGTCACCCTTGGCGTGTGCGTTATCCCCTCGCTGTACGCTTGGTACAACATCGTGGCTAACTGGGATCCATATGGAAACACCCAGGGCATTAAAATCGCTATCGCCAACAACGATCAGGCACTCAGAACGACCTAGTGGGCGAGCTCAATGCGGGCGATAAGGTGGTCGACCAGCTCAAGGAAAACGATCAGCTGGGCTGGACCTTCGTCGACTCGGCTGCCGATGCCAAAGAGGGCGTCGAGAGCGGGGAATACTACGCGGCGATCGTAATCCCCAAGAACTTCTCCGACAATCTTGTCTCGATGCTCGATGGCAATTACCATCAGCCGAAGCTCACCTATTACGTCAATGAGAAGAAGAGCGCCATTGCGCCCAAGGTTACCGATACCGGTGCCAACACCATCGAGGAGCAGATAAACTCGGAATTTGTCTCTACGGTGGGCGAGACCGTTGCCGGCATTGCCAAAGATGCCGGAGTCGATCTAAAGGACAAGGCAACCCAGACGCAGGATTCGCTGGCAAGCTCGGTGTCCGAGGCATCCGATACCTTGGGCGAGGTACGTGATTCCATCGGCGACATGAACACCGCCATCGACAAGACGAGCAGCTCGATTGCTTCGGCCGATGCTGCGTTGGCGGGCCTGCAGGGACAGGCGCCTTCGCTAACGCAGGCAATCGCTCAGGGTAATGATCTGCTGGTCGAAGCTCGTACCACGGCTGGCAAGTCCATCACCTCGCTCTCCAAGGCACTTTCGGAGGGCAGCCTTGCGCTAACCAAGACGTCGGCTTCTGCGAATGCTGCCATCGGCAAGTTGACGGGCACGGTCACATCTACGACCACCCGCATCGACAACTCGCTCGAGTCTCTCCAGGCAACGATCGATCACAACACCGCAGTTATCGGCCACCTGCAGATTCTTGCCGGCGATACCTCGACGGGATCGGATCAGATCGACGCACTGATCGCCTCGACGATCGATACGCTCAAGAAGCAGAACGACCAGCTGCAGAGTATCAAGAACAGTCTGTCCGCGCAGTCGAGCGCCATGGCAAATGATGCCGCGGCTGTCTCGGGTGCCAGCGACGCTATCAATAACGCAATTCAGACCGGGGCGACCAACCTTGGCCAGGCCCAGGCAGATCTGGGTCAAAACGCGCTGCCGAAGGCTTCGAGCGCGCTTGACTCCTTTGCCGCCGTTTCGGGCGATTTGACCGGCATTGTATCGGGTATGACCCCCACGATAGCGAGCGCGCGCGGCACGCTGGCGCAGCTCGATGCCACGCTCGAGCAGGCAAAGACCACGCTGTCCCAAACCGACGCCTCCCTTGCCAAGGTTCAGGACAAGCTCGCGACCGCCGCCAATGACATTGCGGCGCTGCAGACCTCTGAGTCTATGGGCGAGTTAGCCGACCTCATGGACGTCGACGTCAATGACGTGGCAGATTTCATGGCATCTCCGGTTGAGCTGACGTCCAAGTCAATCTATCCGGTCAAGAGCTTTGGCTCGGGCATCGCGCCCTTCTACACCAATCTGGCGCTGTGGGTAGGCGGCTATGTGCTCATCGCCATCTACAAACTCGAGGTCGACCGTGAGGGCATCGGTAGCTTTACGGCGCGTCAGGGCTACTTTGGCCGCTGGCTGCTGCTGGTGATCCTGGGCGCGTTCCAGGCCATTATCGTTACGGTGGGCGACCTGGTCATTGGCGTGCAGTGCGTCAATCCGCTGCTCTTTGTGCTGGGCGGCGTCGCAATCTCGTTCGCCTACGTCAACATCATCTATGCGCTGTCCACCACCTTTAAGCATATCGGTAAAGCCATTGGCGTCATCCTCGTCATTGTGCAGATCCCCGGCTCGTCGGGCATGTATCCCATCGAGATGATGCCCGGCTTCTTCCAATGGCTGCATCCGCTGCTTCCCTTCACCTATGGCATCAACCTGCTGCGCGAGACCGTCGGTGGCATGTATTCGTTCAACTACCTGTTCAACCTGTGCATCCTGGGCGTGTTCCTTATCATCGCGCTCTTTATCGGTCTGCAGCTGCGCCCGTTGCTGCTCAACCTCAATCTGCTCTTTGATAAGCAGCTTTCCACGACGGGCCTCATGATCTGCGAGTCCAACGACCTGCCGCGCCAACGTTATTCGCTGCGTACGGCCATGCGCGTCATGCTCGATTCCGATTCATACCGTCGCGAACTGCTCGATCATGCGGTCGCCTTTGAGCATCGCTACCCGTACTACATCAAGGGCGGTTTCGCTGCTGTAGTCGGCGTGCAGGTGCTGCTCTTCATTCTGTCGACGGTTCTCGATATCGACAACAATGGCAAGATCATTCTGCTGGTTATCTGGATTATCTCGGTCATTGCCATCTGCGGCTGGCTCATCAACATCGAGTACATCCGTGCAAGCCTCAACACCCAGATGCGCATCTCGGCGCTTTCGGACGAGGACTTGCGCCGCGAGATGCGCGAGCACACGGCTGCCATCCCTGCCGCCCGTCGCATGTTTGGTCTCAACGCCAGCGAGCGGGGCACTAAGGACAGCGAACAGCCCACGAGCCGTCTGCCGCATATCGGTGCGCATCGTAAATCTCAGGGCAGCGACAGCACAGCTACAAATGATGGAGATACCACCCCGCTTGGCAAGCACTCTAAAGGAGGTGAGGCATAAATGAAAAACATCCTGCACCTGTTTAAGCGTGATGTCCAAAACGTGTCTCGCTCCGTGATCGGCTTGATTGTCGTGATGGGCCTCATTATCGTGCCGTGCCTGTACGCGTGGTTTAACATCGCCGGCAGCTGGGATCCGTACGGCAATACCGGCAACCTTAAGATTGCAGTGGTCAACACCGATGAGGGCTACGAGAGCGATCTGATTCCCGTCGAGGTCAACGTGGGCGAAAACGTGACGGCGACCCTGCGCGGTAACGAGAACTTTGACTGGGTCGTCCTCAACGACCGCGATAAGGCGATTGAGGGCGTTAAGTCGGGCACATACTATGCCGCCGTCGTTATCCCCAAGACGTTTAGCGCCGACATGATGACGCTTTTCTCGACCAACGTGAAGCACGCCGACATCGAGTTCTACGAAAACCAGAAGGCTAACGCCATCGCCAGATCGTGACCGAAAAGGGTTCGAGCGCCGTCCAGAGCCAGGTGAATGAGACCTTTACCAAGACCATCACGACCATCGGCCTTAAGACCGTGTCCAGCCTGCTCGACTATATGAGCACCGACCAGGTGAGCAACTTTATCGCCAATCTTTCCTCTACGCTGGGCGATTCGGTCGAGGACCTGCAGGACGTTCAGGCGAGCGCGACGTCGCTCGCGGGCATTTTGAGCTCTACGTCCGATTCACTGACATCGGCGGGCGGCATGCTCAAGCAGACGGGCACTGTTGATGAGTCGACGAAGCAGCTGATGGAGCACGCAAAGAACGGTGTGAGCGATTCCGAGGAAGCGCTAAAGGCAGCCAACGACGCCATCAACACCGCGATCGACGGAAGCGCGGGCTCATTCGACAACGTGTCCACCGAGCTTGCGAAGGCGTTTGACGCCGCGAACCAGCATGTCGACGTTACGGTGACCCAGCTCAACAAAGCCGCGTCGGCACTCGAATCGCGTGCCAACGATATCGATGACGTGGCTAACCAGCTTCGCAGTTTTGCCGAGCAGGTGAGTGACGAAAAGCTCCAGGACAGTCTTAAGTCTGTGGCGACATCGCTGGGCAGGATCGCGACGGAGTATCGCAACAACGCCAAGGACCTGAAGGCAACCGCAAAGTCCCTCTCGGACAGCATGGCAGAGGTTAACAAGTCGCGTGCCGAGGTCGATCAGGCAATCGCGGATGCCAAGCTGGTATCTCGGGCGCCAAGACTGACTACGACTCTACGTTTTCGGTCAAGGCCAAAGAACTCAAGAAGACTATTTCGGGCGTTTTGGATTCGCTCAACGGTATCTCGGGCGATCTGGATAGTGCCGTAGACGGTCTGACCGACGCATCCGGTTCGCTGGCAAAGGGCCTCTCCAAGGCTGCAAAGCTGGTCAACAAAGCTTCCGATCAGCTGGGTGAGGCGTCGGACAAGATTAGCGCTTTCAAGGACGAGCTCGACGGTGCCCTTATGTCGGACGATCTGGCCACGATCAAGACGATGATCGGCAACGACCCCGATGGCCTCGCCGCGTCGCTTTCCGGCCCCGTCGCGCTCGACCGCAAGCCGGTCTATCCGATCCGCAACTACGGTTCGGCCATGGCGCCGTTCTACACGATTCTGTCGCTGTGGGTCGGCTCGATCGTACTGGCGGCCATGATGAAGGTCTCGGTTGACGATGAGCTCATCAACGAGCTCATCCCCGTGCGCCTGCACGAGATCTACCTGGGTCGCTACCTGTTCTTTGGCGGTTTGGCCCTGCTGCAGGCGACGCTCGTGTGCGCGGGCGACATCCTGTTCTTTGGCATTCAGTGCGACAACCCACTGCAGTTTGTGCTGGCGGGCTGGGTTGCGAGTCTCGTGTTCTCCAATATCGTCTACACGCTTACGGTGTCGTTTGGCGATATCGGCAAGGCGCTCGCTGTCGTGCTGTTGGTCATGCAGGTCGGCGGTTCGGGCGGCACGTTCCCCATCGAGATGACCGGCCCTGTGTTCCAGGCGATCTATCCGTTCCTGCCGTTCACCCACGGCATCAACGCCATGCATGCCGCCATGGCTGGCGCCTACCATATGGAGTACTGGATTGAGCTAGGCATTCTGGCGAGCTATCTGATTCCGTCGCTGGCACTGGGCGTCGTCTTCCGCCGCCCGGTCATCAAAGCCAACGACTGGATCATCGAAAAGCTTGAAAGCACGAAGCTTATTTAGTGCAACAGTGTGACATTGACAAAACGTCGAGGTTCACTTTGCTGACGCTTTAGTGGGCTGGATTGCGGTGCAACGCTGGTTGTTGCTACAGTAGCGGGGCGTGCCGGGGGTCCGGTGCGCCCCGTTTTATTTGACCATGAGGCGGCACGCGGCCATGCACGTGCGGACACCACGCCCAGACTGAGCGCGAGGATGCCCTATGGCTCAGAATGCCGTTGATGAAATCGAAAACATGCCCGATAGCCCTGTAGCGCGCGAAGACCTGGGTGCCGGCGGCACCTCCCGCGGCGCGGCGCGCGTTCTCCGTTCTTCTGGAAGGTCTTGCTGCTTTCGGTGGCGGTCATCTGGGGCTATTCCTTTACCACCATGAAAGATGCGCTCGATACCATTCCGGTGTTCGAGCTGGTCTACGTTCGCTTTCTCCCGGCATCACTGGTTATGTTTGCTATTTTCCATAAGCGCATCATCGCTCATTTCAATGCCCGCAACCTGATCGTCGGGCTGGGCATGGGTGCGCTCATGTGGGGAGCATACGGACTGCAAACGATTGGCCTGGCACAGACCACGGCAGGCAAGAGTGCATTTTTGACGGGCACGTACTGTATCCTTGTGCCGTTTGCCAGCTATGTCCTGAGCGGCGAAAAGCTCACCCGCTATAACCTGGGTGCGGCACTGCTGTGCCTGGCGGGCATTGGCCTGGTGGCACTCGATAGCGTCGAGTTCAATGCTGGAGATGTCATCACGCTGGGCGGCGCGGTCTTCTTTGCTATCCAGATGGCAGTGACCGCCAAGTATGGCCGCAAGATGGACATCAACGTCATCACGTTTTGGATGTTTGTGGGCAATGGCGTTTTGAGCTTAATCACGTCGCTGCTATTCGAGACTCAGGCGCCTCTGTCCGTGTGGACGCCGAGCTTTGTCGGCGTGGCGGCCTTTCTCTCGGTGGGCTGTACGTGCGTGGCACTGCTCGTCCAAAACGTTGGATTGGCGCACGTCCCGGCCTCGACGGGCTCGCTGCTCCTTTCGATGGAGTCCCCCTCGGGCGTGCTGTTCTCGGTGCTGCTGATGGGGGAGGCGCTCACCTCGCGCCTGCTTGCCGGCTTTGCGCTCATCTTTTTGTCGATTATCTTGAGCGAGACGCATTTCGATTTCTTGCGTCGAAAGCCGCGCCCGCAATTGTAAACAACTTGTTGCGCCGCCCTCCTGGGGCGCGTTTTTTATGCCTCGCCTTTAAAGTTGTACCTTGCACTTTACGCTATCAAAGTGCTTACTGCAAAAACGCTACTGGAGGGCATTTATGGCACCAGCTCAGTCCGATCTTCAACCGCAATCAGCGCCCAAGGCCACCGCAGCCGCGCAGGCCGCTATCGGTGACGGTCTCGTTGCAGAAGCTCAGGCTTTTGCAGACGAGCTCGCTGCGTGGCGACACGATTTACACCAGGTTCCCGAGCTGGGTAATAGCCTCCCACAGACCTCTGCGTATATTCAAGCGCGCCTGACCGAGATGGAAATCCCATTTGCCACGCTCGTCGATGGTTCCTGTGTCGTGGGCCTTGTCGGCGCCGGTGCGCCGCGGCCCAGGGCAATGGCGTCTGCACGGACGAACAGGCCGGTACGGTCATCATGCTTCGCGGCGACATGGATGCCCTGCCCGTTGCCGAAGAGTCAGGCGAGCCTTTCGCCTCTACGAACGGCTGCATGCACGCATGTGGACACGATATGCACGCGACGGCGTTGCTTGGAGCGGCGCGCCTGCTCAAGGCCCGCGAGTCTGCGCTTGTCGACGCCAACGCCACGGTTAAGTTGCTGTTCCAGCCGGGCGAGGAAACCTTTGAGGGTGCCCGCGCCGCCATCGCCGACGGTCTGCTGCAGAACCCGCGTCCCCAGGCCGCCTTTGCCATGCATGTCAATAGCCAGTCGCCACTTGGCCTGGTGCTCTACGGCAGCCCGGCGCTCTCGGGCGTGTACGGTTTTCGCATCACGCTTCAGGGCAAGGGCGGCCATGGCTCGAGCCCCGAGATCTGCATCGACCCCATCACGGCCGGCGTCCATGTGCATCTGGCGCTTCAGGAGCTCATCTCCCGCGAGGTGCCGGCGGCCAAGGAGGTCGCGCTTACCGTTGGCAAGTTCGCCGGCGGTCAGGCCGCAAATGTCATCCCCGACACTTGTGTGCTCGAGGGAACGCTGCGTGGCTTCGACGTCGAGCTCATGGAGCACCTCAAGACCCGCATCGCGGAGGTCGTTAAAGGCGTTGCCACGACCTATCGTACGCCGGCGACTATCGAGACACTCTCGGATGTTCCCCCGCTCGTACTCGACGACGGCATGACGCAGGCGTCGCTTGGCTACGTGGGCGCGGTGCTGCCCAAGTCCGCCTTCCTGCCGCTGTTCCACGCCATGGCGAGCGAGGACTTCGCGTTGATCTCGAGCGAGATCCCGAGCGCGTACTTTACCGTGGGCGCTGCTGTGACTGATACGGACGAGCATTTTGCTCAGCATCATCCCAAGGCACGTTTTAGCGATGCCGAGCTTCCCCTTGGCGCCGCGGCTTATGCCGCCGTCGCTTTGGGCTACATCGCCGACCACCGGTAGCACCCAATCTTGCTACTCGTTTGCTTAAAAAGGAACAGTATGTCTCAGCAACGTAAGTTCTTCCCCGGCTGGCTCGTGGTGGCCTCCGGCTTTGTGATCATGGCCACGTGCTACACCATTTTCGTCAACTGCATGAGCCTGTTCCAGCCGCTCATCGTCAGCGACTTGGGGATATCTCTTGCGCAGTACAACATCTCCAATGCGATCTCCACGGTGGTGAGCGTTATCGGATCGCTTGTCATTGGCCATGTTGCCGACAAGGTTAGTGGTCGTATTTTGGGTTCGCTTACCGTCATCGCCACCTCGGCGGTGCTCGTGGGCATGAGCTTTGTCGGTGAGCTTTGGCAGGTCTACGTGCTCTTTGCCGTTTCGGGCTGTTTTGCTGTGGCCTCGACCCGTCTGCTCATTAGCCTGGTGACCGCCAACTGGTTTACCGCCAAACGCGGTCTTGCCATTTCCATCGCACTTTCGGGCTCGGGCTTTGGCGGAGCCATTCTCTCGCCGATCGTGAGCTCGCTGATCGTGAGCGTGGGTTGGCGTTCCGCCTTCTTGGTGCTTGCCGCCGTCTGCATTGTGGCGGCGCTGCCCATCACGGCGTATTCCTTCCGCACCAAACCTTCCGAGATTGGCCTGAAGCCGCTCGGCGAGAACCCGGGCGATCCGTCTGTTTCCACCGCGGGTGACAAGGACGAGCACACGGCGCCCGAGGTTAGCGTCGGCTGGTCTCGTATCAAGAAGAGCCCGGCATTTTGGCTGCTCGTCGTCGCCTTCCTCTTTATGGGCCTGGTCAATGGCGCCATCCTGCCCAACCAGGTCACCAACATGACGAGCGTTACCGTCAACGGCGCCAAGATCGTCACGGGCGGCCACGATCCCATGTGGGCGGGTACCGTGCTTTCGGCCTACATGGTCACCGTCGTTATCGCCAAAATCTCGCTCGGCGCGATCTATGACCGCTTTGGCCTGCGCTTTGGCAATATCCTTGGCTCCGTTGCGTGCATTATCGCCTGCGTGGCGCTGTGCTTCCCGACGACGGACCTCGGTCCTATTGTCGCCGCGGTGAGCTTTGGTATCGGAACGTGCATGGGCACCATCACGCCTACCATCGCCGCGTCCAAGCAGTTTGGCATGGCCGACCTCGGCAAGGTCACGGGCACCATCACCTCGCTCGAGATGGTCGGCGGCACCGTGGGCGCTATCGTCTCGGGCGTGCTGTTCGATGCTACGGGCTCCTTTGCGAGCACCTGGATCGTGTGCCTGGTGTGTTCTGTGGTCATGCTCGTATTCCTGCTGGCCTCGGAGCCTATCGCCGCCAAGCTGCGCGCAAGCGTGGCGGGGGAGTAGACGTCCGTCGTTCTTTTCTGTTCGTCCCGTTCTGCTCGTGGCCGCCTTGGAAGCCGAATGGATGCTCGTACCATCATTCGGTTTCCAAGGCGGCTACGGGCCTACGAAATGAGCCCTTTTCCTCCGTCCCCAAGGGAACACGTGATCCGAAGGGGACGGAGGAAAAGGGATCACAAACAGCGGCGGCGCGCCTGGCCGAACGAGTCCCCATACCCTCGTTCGGTCAGACGCGCCGTCGCTGTTTGCGTTTGTGCCGTATAATGACCGTTACCTATGACGCGATACAAAAGAAAGGTGTTTGCCCATGCAGGCACAGAAGGCGGAGGGAACCCGCGACCTTATCGGCGCCGAGATGCGCGCCTGGCAAAAGATGCAGCAGATTGCGGCCGGCGTGTTCGAGCCGTTTGGTTTTAAACCCATCGAGACGCCCGCGATCGAGCAGGTGGACGTGTTTGTCCACGGTATCGGCCAGTCGACCGACGTCGTGCGCAAGGAAATGTTCCGCGTGTTCAGCGGTGCCAACCTGGAGCGCGTCTTTACCGAGGGCACCGACACCAAACTCAAGCCCAAGCAGCGCCTGGCACTTCGCCCCGAGGCACGGCCGGCGTGGTGCGCGCCGTCGTCGAGAACAATCTGGTGCCCCAGGGCTCCACGCCGTTTAAGGCGTACTACGCCGAGGCCATGTTCCGTGGCGAGCGTCCCCAGAAGGGCCGCCTGCGCCAGTTCCACCAGGTGGGCATAGAGTGGCTCGGCGCTCCCGATCCGGCGGCAGACGCCGAGTGCATCATCATGCTCATGGAGTTCTACAAGCGCTTGGGCTTCGATCTTTCCAAGCTTCGTCTGCTTATCAACTCGATGGGTGACGCCCAGTGCCGTCCGGCTTACCGCGAGCAGGTTAAGCAGTTCATCCTCGATCACGCAGACGAGATGTGCGATGAGTGCCGCGAGCGCGCCGAGCTCAACCCGCTGCGTGCCTTCGACTGCAAGAACGACCACTGCCGCGAGATCATGGCCGAGGCTCCGCTGATGGGTGACAACCTGTGCGACGAGTGCCGCGAGCACTACGAGCAGGTCAAGCGCTATCTGGATGCCGCCGGTATCGAGTATGTCGAGGATCCCACCTTGGTGCGCGGCCTGGACTACTACACCCGTACTGTCTTTGAGGTCGAGGCCCCTGGCGCCGGCGTCGGCTCCATCGGCGGCGGCGGCCGCTACGATGGCCTGGTCGAGCTCGAGGGTGGCAAGCCCACGGCGGGCGTCGGCTTCGCTGTCGGTTTTGAGCGTGCGCTGCTGGCCCTTCAGCCTTTGGTAACGACTTGGGTGCCGATGAGGCCCCGTGCGTCTATGTCGCCAACGCCGGCAAGGAGCTGCGCCAGAACGTCTTTACCATTACGCAGGAGCTTCGCGCCGCAGGTATCGTGACCGAGGCCGACTACCAGGCCGTTCGCTCAAGGCCCAGTTCAAGCAGGCCGATAGGGTGGGTGCCAAACTCATCCTGGTCCTGGGCGGCGACGAGCTTGCCGCCGGTAAGGTCAAGGTGCGCGACATGGAGAGCCATGACGAGGTACTGGTCGATCTGGCCAACGTCGTCGAGGCGGTTCGCGAGCGCCTGTAGCGCATCTTTTTGAGCTGCGGACCCGCTTGAGTGTCCCGTTCATTGCGAGCGATTGTTACGGGGGTGTTTCGCATTTATGCGGAATGCCCCCGTTTGTGTATGCCGTCCACCGAGAAATACGACCATTTAGAGCAAAAACCCTTGCAATGCAGAAAATACTTTTGTGTGGTAAAGCGCAATCAGTGTCGAAAGTATTTCTCAAGCGCCTATAATGAATACCGCATGTTACGTGCATAGAAGGAGGAATGGGAGGAAACGTGGCTGAGAACCTAAGCAACCAGTCTGTACCCGAAGCCGCGGCGCGCGTCGCTGCCGTGGTCAACCGCCTCGTTAACCGAATCGGCTCGAATGCCGAGTCCAGGGAGCGTCTCGCCGAGATCGAGATTCCCGAGGAGCTGCGCGACAATCTGGCGTTGTTCCTGCGCCTGGAGCGTCGTGTGCTTAGCGAGTATGATCCTGAGATCGCGGACCTGTTCGACAAAATCCTGTCGGCCGAGATTGTGGCCAATGCCGGCAACCCCGGTACCCGCGCTGCCGACGAGGCCGTCGACGAGCAGGGCGTGCCCACCGCCGACGAGCCCACCGCCGTGGCGTTTCGCGAGGTCGTCGATCTGATCGACAGTCTGCCGCTCGATAAGCAGCAGGTCATCGTTCGCGCCTTTACGAGCTTCTTCCACCTGGCAAACCTGTCGGAGGAGAACTACCGTGTGGCGCAGCTGCGCGAGCGCGAGGCCGGTGCGTCGACCGATACCGAGGTCGATCCCGCCAACGAGCTCACCGTCGCCTATCACCAGCTGGTGAATGAGCTGGGCGTCGAGGGCGCCAACGAGCTGCTCGACAAGCTCGAGTTCCACCCTGTCTTTACCGCGCATCCCACCGAGGCCCGTCGCAAGGCCGTCGAGGGCAAGATTCGCCGTATCTCCAACCTGCTGGAGGAGCGTCCGCGTCTGGGCGGCTCCGACCTGGTGGAGAACGAGCGCCATATGCTGCAGGAGATCGACGCCTGGTGCGTACGAGCCCCATCGCGCTCAAGAAGCCCACGCCGGTCGAGGAAGCCGATACCATCATCGACATCTTCGATAACACGCTGTTCGACGTCATCCCCGTCATCTATCGTCGCTTTGACGACTGGGTGCTGGGCGACAAGGCCGGTACCGTGCCGCCGCTGTGCCCGGCGTTCTTCCATCCCGGCAGCTGGATCGGTTCCGACCGCGACGGTAACCCCAACGTCACCGCCAAGGTGAGCCGTGAGGTCGCCGCCAAGTATTTCACCCACATGGTGCTCAAGCTCGAGGACAAGTGCCGCCGCATTGGCCGCAACCTCACGCTCGAGGCCACCTACAGCAAGCCGTCGGCAGAGCTCATCAACCTGTGGAACCATCAGGTCGAGATGAGCACCCAGTACACCGCGCGTGCCGAACTGATCTCCGAGCACGAGCCGCATCGCGCCGTCATGCTCGTCATGGCCGACCGTCTGAACGCCACCGTGCGTCGCATCACCGACACCATGTACCACAGCGCCGATGAGTTCCTGGAGGACCTGCGCGTCGTCCAGCGCTCGCTGGCCGCCTGCGGTGCCGTCCGTGCTGCCTACGGCCCGGTCCAGACCATCATCTGGCAGGTCGAGTCCTTCGGCTTCCACATGGTCGAGATGGAGTTCCGTCAGCACTCCGTGGTGCACGCCCGCGCCCTCAAGGATATCCACGAGAACGGTATCCATGGCGACCTGCAGCCCATGACGCGCGAGGTCATCGACACCTTCCGCGCCATCGGTTCCATCCAAAAGCGCTACGGCAAGAAGATGGCGCACCGCTACATCATCTCGTTCACCAAGAGCGCCCAGCATGTGGCCGACGTCTTTGAGCTTGCCCACCTGTCCTTTGCACACGAGGAGGATGTCCCCGAGCTCGACGTGATCCCGCTGTTCGAGCAGCTCGAGGACCTCGAGGGCTGCGTCGACGTGCTCGACCAGATGCTTGCGCTGCCCGTGGTGCAAAAGCGCCTTGCCCAGACCAACCGCCGCATGGAGGTCATGCTGGGCTATTCCGACTCCTCCAAGGATGCCGGTCCTACCACGGCCATGCTCGCGCTGCACTCCGCGCAGGAGCGCATTGCCAAGTGGGCCGAGAAGAACGATATCGACCTGGTGCTCATGCACGGTCGCGGCGGTGCCGTGGGCCGTGGCGGCGGTCCGGCCAACAAGGCCGTGCTGGCGCAGCCCAAGGGTTCGGTCAACTGCTTCTTTAAGCTCACCGAGCAGGGCGAGGTCATCTTTGCCCGTTACGGCAACCGTACGCTGGCTCAGCGCCATGTTGAGTCCGTTGCCGCCGCAACGCTTTTGCAGTCGGCCCCGAGCGTCGAGAAGACCAACACCGAGACCACGCAGAAGTTCTGGGATATGGCCGAGAAGCTCAACGCCGTAAGCCACGAGCGCTATCTGGACCTGCTGAACACCGAGGACTTTACACCGTGGTTCTCGACCGTGACGCCGCTGACCGAGGTCGGTCTGCTGCCGATCGGCTCGCGTCCCGCCAAGCGCGGTTTGGGTGCCAAGTCGCTCGACGACCTGCGTACCATTCCGTGGATCTTCAGCTGGAGCCAGGCGCGCATCAATCTGGCCGCCTGGTACGGCCTGGGTACCGCCTGCGAGCAGTTTGGCGATCTGGACCAGCTTAAGGCTGCCTACCAGGAGTGGCCGTTCTTCCGCACCTTTATCGACAACATCGAGATGTCGATCGCCAAGACCGACCAGCGCATCGCCAAGATGTACCTGCACCTGGGCGATCGCCAGGATTTGTCCGAGAAGGTCTTCACCGAGATGCAGCTCACGCGTAAGTGGGTTCTTGCCATCGTCGGTGACGAATGGCCGCTGCAGCGCCGCCGTGTGCTCGGCTGCGCCGTCCGTGTGCGTAATCCCTACGTCGACGCCCTGTCCATCGCCCAGGTTCGCGCCCTTCGCGAGGTGCGTATGAACCAGGACGAGATGGCCGAGGAGAAGAAGGCCGAGTACATGAGCCTGATTCTTTCGACTGTGACCGGCGTCTCGGCAGGATTGCAGAACACGGGGTAATCGATAGCCCTGTAGTCGTCCGGGCCCGCCATCAGCTTACTTTTAGGCACGTCCTCGGACATGCAAGAAGCCCTCGCTGCGCACTTCGTGCGGCGAGGCTTCTTGCGTCCTGCGGAGTGTGCCTAAAAGTAAGCTGATGGCGGGCCCTACGATGCCCGGTCTTCGGTGGATTACTGGCTGGGGGAATAATGGCGCGCTTTGCGCGTTTTGGATGGGGTTTGTCCCGGCGGCGCGTTTGGCGCTTCGCGCCTCGCGTCTTATCGATCGGGATTGAGATGCATGTGGCGCTTCTTGACTTACGACTGTAGCGGCCGCGGTCCCGTTTGGGATCGCGGTTGTTTTGTTGTGGGTCAAATATGAACGTTGTGTTAATGAGTCGGTGGACGGTGGTGTTTTTCGGTGAGCGGCGTATCCTTCCAACGGTTTGACTAGTGTGTCAGTTGAAAGGAAGAGGGCGCTCGTCAATGTTTGAATGTGAACTACCGTTTGACCACAAGACGTTGCATCTGGAGCTCGAGGACAAGAACTTCGCGGGTGTGATGGAAGGTCATCAAAACGAGTTTAAGACTACGAAATCGCAGGAAGAACTGGTAGAGGAGTCTCTTGCCAACCCTTATGGCTCACCTTCGCTCGAGGAGCTTTGTGCTGGCAAAAAGGACATCGTCATCATTAGCTCCGATCATACGCGTCCCGTTCCCTCGCGTGTGACGATGCCTATTCTGCTGCATCACATCCACTCCGCTGCGCCTGAGGCGCGCGTTCGCATTCTGGTTGCTACGGGTATGCACCGTCCGTCGACGCACGAGGAGCTCGTCAACAAGTATGGCGAGGAGATCGTTGCCAACGAGGAAATCGTCATGCACGTCGCGACTGACGACAGCATGATGAAAAAGATCGGCACCCTGCCTTCTGGTGGCGAGTGCATCATCAACAAGATCGCTGCCGATTGCGATCTGCTGCTTGCCGAGGGCTTTATTGAGCCGCACTTCTTTGCCGGTTTCTCTGGTAGCCGCAAGTCCGTCCTGCCTGGCATCGCCAGCTACAAGACCATCATGTACAACCACAACGGTCAGTTTGTGAACGATTCCCATTCGCGTGCCGGCAACCTGTGCCACAACCACGTGAGCGAGGATATGTTTGCCGCTGCCGAGATGGCTCACCTTGCCTTTGTGCTCAACGTGGTGCTCAACGGCAAGCACGAGGTCATTGGCTCCTTTGCCGGCGACATCCACAAGGCGCACGAGGCCGGCTGCGACTTCGTGAAGAGCCTTGCCGGCGTTGAGCCCGTCGAGTGCGAGATTGCCATCACTACCAACGGTGGTTACCCGCTCGACCAGAACATCTACCAGGCCGTGAAGGGCATGTGCTCTGCCGAGGCCACGCTTCCCGAGGGCGGCGTGATCATCGACGTCGCCGGTTGTGCCGACGGTCACGGTGGCGAGGGCTTCTATCACAACATCGCCGACAACGATCCGGCGGAGTTTGAGCGCGCCTGCATCGACCGTCCTAAGGACGAGACCCTGCCCGACCAGTGGACGAGCCAGATCTTTGCCCGCATCCTGGCGCATCACCCCGTGATCATGGTTACCGACCTGTGCGATCACCAGATGCTCAAGGATATGCACATGACGCCGGTCAACACTATCGAGGAGGCGCTCAAGCTCGCCTTTGAGATGAAGGGTTCCGATGCCAAGGTCGCCGTCATCCCCGATGGCCTGGGTGTTGTCGTCGCGCAACACTAGCGCGCGGCTTAAACGAATCGTTTGTAACCGATAAGAAAGATAAGGTTTTATGCTTACCAAACTCCTCTGCGAATTCGGCGCGACGGCCTCATGATCGTCTTTGGTGTGGGCGTGCACTGCGATACCGTGCTCAAGGGCACCAAGTATCAGGGCTCTGGCCATATGTTTGCCATCACCACTTGGTCTTTTGGCATCTCGGTCTGCCTGTTTGTCTTTGGCGGCGCCGTGTGCATGAACCCCGCTATGGTGCTTGCCCAGTGCATCGTCGGTCTGGTGCCGTGGGGCAACTGCATCCCCTTTATGCTTGCCGATATGCTCGGCGGCTTTGTGGGTGCCGTTATCGCTTGGTTTATGTATGCCGATGAGTTCAAGGCTTCCGAGGGTGTCGTCGATCCCATTGCTCAGCGCAACATCTTCTCGACCAACCCCACCACCGAGGGCACGAACTATGCCCGCAACTTCTTCTGTGAGGCTATCTGCACCTTCGTGTTCATCAGCGCCATCCTTGCTGCTGCTAGCCGTGCTGGTGAGAACGTTCTGTTGCTCGCCATCTGCGTCGGCCTGATTGTCTGGGCCGTTGGCATGGGCATGGGCGGCATCACCGGCTTCGCCATGAACCAGGCACGTGACCTTGGTCCTCGCATGGCCTATCAGGTGCTGCCGATTAAGAACAAGGCTGACAACAACTGGAAGTATGGTCTGCTTGTTCCTGGTATCGCGCCGTTTGTCGGTGCTATTGTGGCCGCGCTGTTTGTGCATGGCTTCTTGGGCATGTTCTAGTCGAAGGCAATTGATATAACGTCCGGGTCCGGCATAGGTTAACTTTCCGCCGCGTCCTCGGACATGCAAGAAGCTCCCGCTGCGCACTTCGTGCGGCGGGAGCTTCTTGCGTCCTGCGGAATGCGGCGGAAAGTTAACCTATGCCGGACTGCGGGAATCCAGTTGGATTGGAACAAGCAACCCAACATATATCTGAATTTGGATGGGAGGGGCTTGTTGCTGGTAGGGGCGTTGAAGCGCGAGTGACACTTTGGGATGCGTGGCGGCTTGGGTTGGGGCGATGCTTTGGGATGAGCTTCTTACTTAGTTGAAGAGAGGCTTAATGGCTGATAGGTAGTCTTTGGCTACGTCCTCTTTTGGGGCTTGGAAGTTGTGCCAGGCCCACCATTGGACCATTCCTACGAGCTTGAGGCTATGTGGTGTAGTAGGAAACTGCGGTCCATGGTGCTGGCGGGGCCTGCGGGATCGACGGGGACGGTTTCGGCTGCTCGTGACATGATGGTCTTGCGTAAGCAGTCGGCGAAGACGCGTGAGCCGGCGCCGGCTACCAGCGCTCGGACGCCTGGCGACGTTCCCATAGATTGTTGAGAATATGCTCGACCTGCACGAGTGGGTCGTCGAGCGGTGTGCCATCGTCGTCGAGGGCGTGGGTGCAGATGTCGCTCACGAGCTCGGACAGTAGGTCATCTTTGCTCTTAAAGAGGCCGTAGAACGTGGCCCGACCCACATGGGCGCGAGCGATGATGTCGCCGACGGTGATCTTGCCGTAGTCCTCTTCGCGCAGCAGCTCGGAGAACGCCGCAACGATGGCAGCGCGGCTTTTTGCCTTGCGGGCATCCATGGCTATGCGTCCGCGTGAACGAGCAGACAGCGGAGCGTGCCGGAGCAGCCCTCGTAGGGGCGCTTACCGGCGCCGTAGCCGACGGCCTCGATGCGGTAGCGGGCCGGCAGGTGCTCGGACGTGCGCAGTGCGGCGACGATGGCGGCGCCGTGGGCGTCACAAGCTCGCCGGCGACCGGTGCGGGCGTGAGGACGATATTGCCCGCCTGGCACAGGTTGACGACAGCGGGGACGGGAATGGGCATGAGACCGTGGGCACAGCGGATGGTACCGTGACCCTCGGAGAGCGACTCGACCACGATGTCCTCAATACCAAGGTCATCGAGGCAGATGGCGACAGAGCAGACGTCGACGATGGAATCGACGGCGCCCACCTCGTGGAACATGACGGTCTCGGGCGTTTTGCCGTGAGCCTTGGCCTCGGCAGCGGCGAGTACGGAAAAAATGGCGAGGGCGCGACGCTTGGCGCCATCGCTTAACTGCGAGCCATCGATGATGGCGGTGACGTCAGCCAAAGAACGGTGGTGATGGTGGTGGGCGTGATGGTGACCCTCGTGGTCGTGGTCGTGGTCATGCTCGTGGTCGTGGTCATGCTCGTGGCAGTGCTCGTGTTCGTGCTCGCCATGATCATGATGGTGGTGCTCATGCTCGTGCGTGTGCTCGGCAGCTGCTTCGTTGCCGTAGAGCCAGGCCATATCGTGATCGTGATTCTCGAGCTCCTCTGCAAGCTGGACGTCGAAATCGCAGGCGTCGATGCCATGCTTGTTTACGCGCGTCACGGCGATCGAAAAGCCGTCGACCGGCAGCGTGGCGAGCTGTTCGCGCAGGTGCTCCTCGCTGGCGCCCAGGTCGAGCAGGGCCGCGACGGTCATATCGCCGCTGATGCCCGAGGTGCCGTCGATGATAAGCGTGTACTGATGGTTGGACATGAAATGCTCCTTAGCGGGCGCGGGACGCGCCGGTACTCAGATGATTGATAAGGCTTGCCTGGTAGGCGGCGCCAAAGCCGTTGTCGATGTTGACGACCGAAACGCCGCTGGCGCAGGAGTTGAGCATGGCGAGCAGCGCGGCTACGCCACCAAAGCTCGCGCCGTAACCCACGCTGGTGGGAACGGCTATGACCGGACAGCTTACCAGGCCGCCGACAACGCTCGCCAGTGCGCCCTCCATGCCGGCAATGGCGATGACCACCTGTGCCTGGGCAAGTTCCTCGGCATGCGCGAGCAGACGGTGCAGGCCGGCGACACCCACGTCGTAGAGGCGGTCGACCTCGTTGCCATAGAACTCGGCCGTCAATGCGGCTTCCTCGGCGACGGGCAGGTCGCTCGTACCAGCGCAGGCGACGACGATGCGTCCGTTGCCGGTAGGGGAGGGCTTGCCGCCCACGAGGGCGAGCTGTGCGTCCGGGACATATCCCAGGTCGATGCCGTTGCCAAGAAGCTCGGCGGTGCGCGCGGCTTTTTCGGCATCCAGGCGCGTGACCAGGATGCGCTCCTGGCCGGCATCGCGCAGCGCTTTGATAATGGCGGCAATCTGATCGGCGGTTTTACCGGCCCCGTAGACAACCTCGCCGGCTCCCTGGCGCACCCCGCGCGAAAGATCGAGCTGCGCAAAGCCCAAATCGGCGGTCGGAGCCGTCTGGATGCGCGTGAGGGCGTCGGCAGGGGTGACTGCTCCGCCGGCAACATCGCTCAGCAATTGCTCAAGATCTCGCTTATCCATATATGTTCCCTTCGACGGCGCAAAGTCTAGCACTCAAAGGGTATGTTTCCGAACACTAAGACAAAATTGTTCGGAAACTATAGGACAGACTGATTCACTTGTTAGATGGATTGACTAGTCGCGCAGGATGATGTCCATGGCGAGCATCAGGTTGCGTTCGTCGATGGCAAACGGGGCCGCCTCGCGCGTCTTGGGCTTGGCGCAAAACGCGATGCCCGTGCCCGCGGCCTGAATCATGGGGATGTCGTTGGCGCCGTCGCCGATCGCGACCGTGTGGGCCATATCGACGCCGCACTCAACTGCCCAATCTAGCAGCTGGATGAGCTTGGACTCCTTGGTCACGATGTCGGCCGCCAGCTTGCCGGTGAGCTTGCCGTCCACGACTTCCAGGCGGTTGGCCAGGCAAAAATCGATGCCCGCGGCGGCCACGATCTTGTCGGCGACCTCGTGAAAGCCGCCGCTTACCACGCCGACCTTCCAGCCCTTGCTGTGCGCTGAGCGCACAAGCTCCAACGCGCCGGGGGTAAATGTCACGCGCTCAAAGGTGCGCTCGAACACGCTCTCGTCCAGGCCGGCGAGCAGCCCCACGCGCTCCTCGAGCGCCTGCTTAAAGTCAAGCTCGCCGCGCATGGCGCGTTCGGTGATCTGTGCCACCTGCTCGCCCACGCCGGCCTCTTCGCCCAACAGGTCGATGACCTCCTGGTTGATGAGCGTGGAGTCGATATCCATAACGATGAGGCGTGCAGTCATGGCGGGCCTTTCCGAGTGCTGTTTTATTGGGGCATATTGTCGCACGTGACGAGTGCGGGCGGGTGCCGCGGCGTGTCAATTGTTTCGTCTCCGTCAAGTCTTTGGGCAAGAGCTACTTTTTCGCGGCACATCGACACAGGTGCGATAAGATAGAACGCCATGTCTGGCTGCGCGGTTTACGCAGGCTGGGCAAATCTGTACGACGCCGCCCGGAACGACACGGGGCGGCACAGATCCATAAAGGAGGATCACTGGTATGAGCCAGACCCGTCCCATTGACGAGCATTCCATGCACACCCGTACCTGCGGCGAGCTTCGCTTCGAGAACGTGGGCGAAGAGGTCACCCTCACCGGTTGGGTGAGCCGTCGCCGCGACCACGGCGGCCTTATCTTCTGCGACCTTCGCGACCGCGAGGGCATCACGCAGCTCACCTTCGACCCCGAGCACTCCGACGGCGACGCCTTTAAGATCGCCGAGACTATGCGTCCCGAGTGGCCCATCAAGATCCATGGCGTCGTGCGCGCCCGTGGCGAGGAGACCACCAACACCAAGCTCGCGACCGGCGAGATCGAGGTCCTGACCGATCATGCCGAGGTGCTCAACACTTCCGTCACCCCGCCGTTCCAGATCGAGGACGGCATCGAGACCAGCGAGGACACCCGCCTGCGCTATCGCTATCTGGACCTCCGTCGCCCCGAGATGATGGCCAACCTCAAGCTGCGCTCCGACTTTACCTTTGCCATTCGCGAGGCGCTGCACAACCGTGAGTTCATGGAGGTCGAGACGCCCTCCCTGTTCAAGTCCACGCCCGAGGGCGCCCGCGACTTCATCGTCCCCAGCCGTATCCAGTCGGGCAACTTCTACGCCCTGCCGCAGTCCCCGCAGCTCCTGAAGCAGCTGCTTATGGTCGGTGGCGTCGAGCGCTACTACCAGGTTGCCAAGTGCTTCCGCGACGAGGACCTGCGTGCCGACCGTCAGCCCGAGTTCACCCAGGTCGATATCGAGATGTCCTTCGTGGACCAGAACGACGTCATGAGCGCGCTCGAGGAGGTCCTGGCCGATGCCTTCGGCCGCATGGGCGTCGAGATGCCCACGCCGCTGCGTCGCATGAACTACTGGGAGGCCATGGACACCTATGGCTCCGATAAGCCCGATACCCGCTATGGCATGCACCTGGTCGACCTGACCGACATCTTTGCCAACTCCAAGTTCAAGGTCTTTGCGACTGCCGCAAACGAGGAGGGCTCTGTCGTCAAGGCCATCAACGCCAAGGGTGCCGGTGCCTGGCTCGCGCCAAGATCGACAAGCTCGCCGGCGTGGCCTCCACGTTTGGCGCCAAGGGCCTTGCCTGGATCGCCTTCCGCGAGGACGGCTCCATTAACAGCCCCATCGTCAAGTTCTTCTCGGACGAGGAGATGGCTGCCCTGCGCGAGCGCATGGACGTCGAGCCCGGCGACCTTGTGATGTTCGCCGCCGGCCCGCGCCTGCTCTCCGACGAGATCCTGGGCGGCATGCGTTCCCACATGGCCAATGCGCTCGAGATCAAGCGCGAGGGCCACGACTTCCTGTGGGTCGTCAACTTCCCGCTGTTCCACTGGGACGAGGATCGCAAGGCCTATGCTGCCGAGCACCAGCCTTCACCCTGCCGACCGAGACCGACATCGCCAAGATCGAGGCCGACCCGCTGGCAGCCGGTTCCTGCACCTACGACTTTGTCATGGACGGCTTTGAGGCCGGCGGCGGCGGTATGCGTATCCACAACGCCGAAATGCAGATGTCCATGCTCAAGCTCCTAGGCTTTACCGAGGAGCGCGCCGAGTCGCAGTTCGGCTTCCTCATGGAGGCTCTCAAGTTTGGTGCGCCCCCGATGGGCGGCTTTGCCCTGGGCCTGGACCGCGTGTGCATGCTGCTCACCGGCTCCGACTCCATTCGCGACGTCATGGCGTTCCCCAAGACGGCCAGCGGCTCCGACCTCATGTCGGGCGCCCCGAGTGCCGTTTCCGGCGCCCAGCTCCAGGACGTCAGCCTGCGCTTGATGTAGGCGAGCGGCTACATATTGCCCGTAACGAGGGAAGGACACGTGCCTTCCCTCGTTTTTTATGCGCGGGCGTTGCGAGGGCATGGGATGACCGGGTGTCGCGGAAACTGTGTCCCAGAATTTGCACCCAGAGCGGGATGGGCTTTCCGCTAGGGCCGTTCAGCGGAAACTGCGACCCGGAATTTGCGTCCAGAGTGGGCTGCGGTTTCCCAAACAGGGCCCTTGGAAACTGGGGCCCAGAATCCAGCCAAATAATGGGACGCACTTTCCGGTCGAGCTTCTGG
>JAQEDJ010000039.1 GCA_027669525.1 Coriobacteriaceae bacterium AM48-5
CGGCAGTTAGGGGACGTTCCTTTTCTGCCGGCAGTTAGGGAGCGTTCCTTTTCTGCCGGCAGTTTAGGAACGTCCCTAACTGCCGGCTCGGGAACGACAAAGCGCTAGTTCACCTCGACGGGTTTGGCGCCGGGATAGCGCTCCTCAAAGTCTAGGCGGTACTTATTGTCATTGGTACCCGCCACGTTGTCGCGCGACAGCGGCGCCACGATCTCATTCTTGTGGTCCGCAGGCTTGGCGTATTTCAGGCTGATCTCCCAGGCATCACAGATTGCGTCAATGCGGTGATCCAGGTCGTCGTACAGGGCGATGATGTCCTTCCAGGAGCTGTAGTTCTTGGAGCTCGTCGGGACGTCCAGGTCCTCGACGATGTCGTAATACTGCTCGATGGTGTCCTCCGTGCGCTCGGCGACGTCGGCGAGATTTTGACGGGTGGTTCGATCCTCTTCCAGATAGTTGCCGTTGAAGTTCTGCGCGCAGCCACGGACCTGGCTGTCGAGATCTTCGAGCAGGTCGTAGTATTCGCTCAGGCGACGGTAGAGGTTCTGCTCGGAGAGCGTTGCTTCGCCGCCATCCTCGTCGTCATCGTCATCATCGTCGTACAGGCTGTTGGGATCGCCGAGAGGCTTTAGGTCATCGTCGTCGACGTCATGGTGCAGCTTAGCTACCGCGGCAGTCGTCTGCGTGGCGGCGTTGTCGAAAGGCTTGATCACAAAGAAAATGACCAGGGCGATGATGATCGCCACCAGCACAACGATAACGGCGATAAGCGGCCCGGTGCCGCTCTTTTTGGGAGCGGGGGTCTGTGGCGAAGCGGGCGCGTATGCGGGAGCCGGCTGCTGTTGGGGCGAGCCGCTCGCGACGGGTATGCGCTGCGTGGTCTCGACGGCCTCGGTCCCTGCGGCGGGGTCGGGGCTATAGGCGAGGGGTCGTCCGCCTTGGCTTGCGGCGTATCAAGGGAGCCGGTCTGCTCAAAAGCGGGCTGGCTATCGCTCGCGGCTGTTTGCTCAACGGGTGCACCGCACGAGGTGCAGAACTTGGCATCATCTGCAAGAAGCTTGCCGCACGAGGCGCAATACCGAGACATTGCCACTCCTTTCGCCACATTTCAATGCAATACGACGATTATACCCAGCACCCCAAAAAGCCGGCAGTTGAGGACGTTCCTTTTCGGCCGGCAGTTTAGGAACGTCCCTAACTGCCGCCTGAGTAGCCATTGGCTAGGTGGGATTTGGGACGTGCCGAGCACTGGGGTATCATGGCTTGGTTGATATATCTGCATTTACGCGCCTTGTAGGAAGGGGCTGCGCCCATGGCTTTTGAGCCCGCTCAACATAGCTTTATCACGCTCGAGGGCGTCGATGGCGCTGGTAAATCTACGCAGGCGCGCCTGCTTGCCCGCGCGCTCGAGCTCGCTGGCCACCAGGTTGTGAGCCTGCGCGAACCGGGCGGCACCGCCATCAGCGAAAAGATCCGCGCCCTGCTGCTCGACCCCGCCAATATGGCGATGGGCGACACCTGCGAGTTGCTGCTCTACGAGGCTGCGCGTGCCCAGCTGGTGCACGAGGTCATAGCCCCCGCCCTTGCGGCCGGCAAGGTGGTCCTGTGCGATCGCTTCTACGATTCCACGACCTGCTACCAGGCGTTTGCCGATGGCCTCGACCGCCAGATGGTGCGCGACGCCAACAACCTGGCCGTCGCGGGAACGCACCCGGCGCTCACACTCGTCTACCACATCACGCCCGAGCAGGCGGCGCTACGCATGGCAGCCCGTGGCGCGGCCGATCGCATGGAGGCTAAGGGCATGGCATTCCAGGAGCGTGTGTACCAGGGATTTTGTGCCATTGCTGCCGAGGAGCCAAACCGCGTAAAGCTCATCGACGCCACTACGACCGTCGAGGAAGTTTTCGAGAAGACGGTCGAGCAGGTTCGCGCGTACGGTCTCGATATCCCCCAGGACGCCGTCACCGCCGCGCTTGCCCAGGAGGCCGAGTAACATGGCCCCTGCCCAGACAAGCTTGCTTGCCAAGCTCGATACCCAAGAGCGCGTGCGCGACTTTTTGACCAACGCCGTCGCCAGCGGTCGCGCATCGCACGCCTATCTGTTCTTGGGCGCGCCCGGCGCCGGCAAGCTCGATGCCGCATGGGCGCTCGCCCAGGCCTTCCTGTGTGAACAGGATGGCTGCGGTGCATGCGACAGCTGCGTGCGCGTCGCGCGCCATACGCACCCCGACGTGCACTATTACACGCCCGAGAGCGCCACGGGCTACCTCATTGCCCAGACCCGCGAGCTGCTCGATGACGTGCCGCTGGCACCCATTCGCGCCAAGGCCAAGGTCTATATCATCGACCGTGCCGAGCAGCTGCGCGCCAACACTGCCAACGCACTGCTAAAAACACTCGAGGAGCCACCCGAGGGCGTTATGTTTATCTTGCTGGGCACCTCGGCAGACGTGATGTTGCCCACCATCGTGAGCCGCTGCCAGTGCGTGCCGTTTCGGCTGGTGTCTCCCACCGTGGCCGCTCAGGCCGTGAGCCGCGCCACCGGCCAGGACCTCGCGCGTTGTCGCATGGCGGTCGCCGTGGCGGGGAGCCCCACGCGCGGTATCGAGTTCCTTAAGAGCGCCGAGCGCCAGGACGCCCGCCGTCAGATGGTTCGCGCCATCGATTCACTCATCGCCGCCGACGAGGCCGACGTGCTCAGTCGCGCCAAGTCGCTCATCGTCGCCGTCAAGGCGCCGCTCGCCGAGGTCAAGTCCACGCAGGAAAAGGTACTCGAGCAAAATGCCGACTACCTGTCGCGTGGAGCATTGAAGCAGCTTGAGGACCGCAACAAGCGCGAACTCAACGCGCGCGAGCGTTCGGGTATCATGGAAGCGCTGGCGAGCGCGCGGACGCTCATGCGCGACGTGCTGCTGACACTTCAGGACGAGGCGGCCGACGTGGTGAACGAAGACGTGCGTGACACGATCGGTCGGCTTGCCGCTGCGACGAATGTTGCGGGTGCCACCCAGGCGCTCGAGGCGGTCGCAACCGCCGAGCACAACATCGCCAGAAACGTTACTCCCCAGCTGGCCATCGAGGTCATGCTGTTCGATATCAGGAAGGCACTGAAATGCCGTTAGTCGTACCCGTTAAGTTTACCTACGCCTCGCGCGACCTGTGGTTTGACCCGCAGGACCTGGATATCCTCGAGGCCGATTATGCCATTTGCTCCACCGAGCGCGGAACCGAGATCGGCTTGGTTACGGCCGATCCCTTCGAGGTGCCGCAAGACGAGATCGGTCAGCCGCTCAAGCCCGTGCTGCGCGTGGCGAGCGACATCGACCTGCAGCTTGCCGATGACCTGGCCATCCAGGGCGACGAGGCCATGGTCGATTTCCGCCGTCTGGTCAAAGAACTCGACCTCGAGATGAAGCCGGTCGGCGTCGAGTATCTGTTTGGCGGCGAGAAGGCCGTGTTCTACTTTGCGGCCGAGGAGCGCGTCGATTTTCGTCAGCTCGTCAAGGACCTGTCCTCGACGCTGCACATTCGCGTCGATATGCGCCAGATCGGCGTGCGTGATGAGACCCGCCTGGTGGGCGGCTATGCCCAGTGCGGACAGGAGCTCTGCTGCACGCGCTTTGGCGGACAGTTTGAGCCCGTCTCGATTCGCATGGCAAAAGAGCAGGACCTACCGCTCAACTCGTCCAAGATCAGCGGCGTTTGCGGCCGCTGATGTGCTGCCTGCGCTATGAGTTCGAGGCCTACAAGGACTTTAAGAGCCGTGCGCCCAAAAAGAAGACGCTCATCGATACGCCGCTCGGCAAGGCGCGTATCCAGGAATATGACACGCCGCGCGAGCAGCTGGTGTTGCGTCTGGAGAACGGCAAAGTCTTTAAGGTCAACCTGGCCGATATGACGTGCTCGGAGGGCTGCAAAAAGAAGGCCGCCGAGCAGGGCTGCAACTGCCGCCCCGACTGCGTGACGCGCGACGTGCTCGAGCGCATCGAGTCGCCCGAGATGCGCCTGGCGCTCATGGAGCTCGATCGCGAGAACGGCGTCGACGTGGGCGATGGTCTGTCGAGCGCCGACCGTCTTGCCGGCACGTCGATGCCCAAGCGCCGTCGTCGCGATGCCGATTCCGATACCCGCGCTGCTCAGAGCCAGGTCGAGGGCCGTGGCCGTGGAAAGGGCCGCGGCAAGGCCGAGGCACCCGAGGCCGAGGAGGCCGCCGGTGGCCGTCGTCGTCGCAAGCGCGCGGGCTCGGCCGCCGGTGGCCGTCGTCGTCGCAAGCGCGCGGGCTCGGGCGATTCTACTGAGCTGCAGCCAGCGGCAAGGAACGCCGCTCGCGAGCGCGAGGTTCAGCAGCCCCAGCAGCAGAATCGCGGCGGTGGCATGAACCCCACGCGTCGTCGCCGCCGTCATCTGTCGAGCGAGGAGCGCGAGGACGCCTTCCGCGCCGCAGCTGCTCGCGAGGCTGGTGCCGCTTCCAAGGGCCCCTCGGCCTCCGATACGCCTGCCGACAAGGGCGGCAAGTCACGTGGCGAGGAGGAGCGCGCGCCGCGTCCGCGCCGTCGCCATTCCTCGGGCGCGCAACAGAAGCCCTCAGTGCCCTCCGTGGCCGATCAGGTCTCGGATGGCGAGGTCAAGGTCACGCGCCGTCGTCCCGGAGATGGCGGGGGAGCGGCTGCTAAGGCTTCGCGTGGCGCCGCTCGCGACGAGCGCGAGCCGCGCGAGGATCGCGGTGGCGAGGGCTCGGCCGACCAGGGCCAAAAGCGCCGTCGCCGTCGCCGTTCCCGCAAGCCGCGCCAGGATGGTGGCGAGGGCTCGACCCCGTCTTCGTCTGCACCACAACCGCCCGCCGGCGAATAACGCCCGCGAGCGGATTTTGCTCGCCTTGCCCGAGCGCATCGGGGTATCATAGCGCTGAATCAACAACCCTCCCTGCGACCGAATGTAGGGAGGGTTGTGTCTTGAAGAGCCATCTGAACATATCGAGCCGTCTGCAGGGTGCCGGTGCCCTACCGTTTGCGGACGAATTGCTACCGTTTGCCGAGCGGGTGGCACGCGAGGCGCTCGAGGCATTGTCGCCAACACGATGTGCCGGCTGCGAGCGCGCCGGTGCGCTTATTTGCCAAGACTGCCTGGCCGCGCTCACGCTCATCGACCCACGTCATAGCTGCACCCGATGCGGTGCCCCGTTTGGGGATTTGCTGTGCACTGAGTGTTCGGTCGAGGGCACGTCCTCGGCAATGGCGGAGGCGCTCGACCGCTGCCTGGCGTGCGCCGTCTATGCGCATCCGCTGCCGCGCATCATTAAAGCGTACAAGGATGCGGGCGAGCGACGTCTGGCTCCGTATCTGGCGGAGCTGCTCTACGACACCGCCCTGCATGCCCAGGTCGTAGCGTCTGCTCGCTACGGAGGCGTGCTGTCCGGTGCGGATGCGGTGGTGTTTGTGCCTGCGACGGCGGCAGCGTTTCGGCGGCGCGGTTTCGATCATATGGAGGCTATTGCGCGCCCATTTTGCGAGCTGTCGGGTGTTCCCCTGCTCGATGCTCTCGTCAAGTACGGGCATGGCGACCAGCGCGAACTCGGTCGTGAGGAGCGCCGCGAGCGTGCCCAAGGCATGTACGAGACGGTTGAGGATGTGCGGGGCAAGTGCCTGCTGCTTATCGACGACGTTATCACCACGGGTGCGACGATGGCCGCGGCTTCGGCGGAACTCAAGCGCGCCGGCGCCGCAGCAGTCGATGGCCTCGCTATCGCACGCGTTTGGTAGGGGTGGTTTTGTGGCAGTAAAGATTGAGCGGTGCAACGAGCCGACAGGCGAACAGCTAGCGGCTTCCGTAATCCTAACAGGCGCCTCGGCGCTACGCATGATGCGCGCCGAGCGCCGGCAGATGGGCTACATAAGCTGGAAGGACCTCGATCCCGATGAAGAGCGCCGTGTGCTGCGCACGTCGTCGCCCTCGACCGAGGACATCTATCTTCCCGACTTGGTGCGGATTGGGGCCGCAAGCGGCGAGGTGCAAGAAGATCTTTGCTTGTTGGTGGGATCTGCGGCGCAGCGCCGCCGCATGCCTGGCGTGGGCTGGTCCGTATGCTCCGGGTTGCCCGCCGGCTCGATTCTAGAGGTGGAACCGGGGGTGTACAGTCTATCTCCCGAGGCCCTTTGTGTTGCCATCGCGCGCGAGATCGGCTGCATCCAGGCGTTTGCCCTGGCCCAGGAACTGTGTTCCAAGATTTCACTGAGCGACCGCGGGAAGTATCTGCCTCCCTATACCTCGCCTGTTGTGAATAGACTTGCAAAGGATAAGGACCAACCGACAGACGTGGGCTACTTTGAAGTCGAGCCAGCGCTGACGCCCGATCGCTTGGCAGATTACCTCGCGGCATGCAAGGGGAACGCGGCCAAACAATTGCAGCGTCTGTGTCCCTACTTGTCAGAAAACCTGCGCTCGCCCATGGAGTGCATCATGCTCGCCCTGTTTTCGCTTCCGTTTCCCTATGGCGGATTTGCCTGCGGTCCCTTTAAGACCGACTACAAGATCGAGTTCGATGACCGCGCGCAGGCAATCTCGGGGATGCCCCATGCAGTTTGCGATGCATATCAGGAGGCAGCCCGGTTTGACCTGGAATACAACGGTGAGCTGGGCCATTCCTCCCGGAGGGACGTATCCATGATGAAAAACGCAACATGGGCTTGATTACTATGGGAATCGAGGTCGCAACGGTCAACAACGAAATGCTTTGCGACATGGAAGCGATGGAAGCGCTCGCATGGCGCATGCACCAGCGTATGCGAAAGCGGTACCGGAATCGTGTCGATGCCCGCAGGAAGAAGCAAGAGGCGTTGCTTAACACGCTGCGGGCGTGTTTTGGGCTTAAGCCGGTCTAATACGCGTCGAAAATAGAGGGTTAATCATATGCCCTGGCCATAATATGGCAAATATGAGTACTGTCACTAAATCAGTAACAGAAAAATCAAGGAATTTAGGACTCGGAGGCGGCGTAAAGTAAGAAGATAATAAACAAATGTAGAATAACTAAGCATCAGGTTGGCGACACTGAGCGCAAAATCTGTCCGAGAGGCCAAAATTGCCTGTTACTAAATTGGTGGCAGTACTCATATTTGCCATATTTTGACCAGGGCACCCTAAGAAGGGCGCCCCGGAGCTCCCTGTAGGGGAGCTCCGGGCTTCATAGGGGCACGAATAGCCCACTCCGACCTGCGAAATCTGTACTCGCGATGCGAATGACGCCCCTAACCTTAAACTTTAGCTTGAACTTAGCTATAATGCGCTACGTTCCTACCAGGCTGTGGTTGCGGACGGACGAAATGCCCGTCCTAGTCCAAGACAGACGCGGTCAAAGGGATCCACGTAAGCGACCGCGTGCGCGCGGCGCGATCATGGCGCGTCCTAGATGTAAGCCGCACCGTCCGTTCTACTTTCTTTGGGGCAATACCGCCTCGCGGGCGAGCGGGCCAGTCGTGAAGGTGGCTGCGGCCTCCCGAGCAAACACCCCGGTGCGCAAGTGTGGGGTCAAATACCAGGTCAGCTGGTGGGAACAAGCTGATATTCCGCGCAACGCACGGATCGTATACGACACAGAAGGCAGGGTAGTGGACATGGTGAGGGGCAGCTTGATGCACGCGGCTCGGTTAGGTGCTGGGACCGCAGCGGTCATCGCCGTTTTGGGCCTGAGCGGATGCGCGTTCAACCCGCTGTCTACGTTCACGACTCCCACGATCGACCAGATCGAGTACGAGACCGTCACGCCCGCGGTGTCGGATGATGCCCTGGTCACCCCCGGTACCCTGACGGTTGCCCTCGATACCTCCGATGCGCCGCAGGCCATGCAGGGCGCTGACGGCGAGCTCACGGGGTATGCAGTCGACGCTGCCCGCGCCCTCGCAAGCCGCATGGGCCTTAAGGTCGCCTTTGTCGATGCGTCCTCGGCAGGTTCCGCGCTCGGTGACAAAAAGGCTGATATCTTTATCGGCGAGATCAACTCCACGGATGGGGACGTTAGCTCGCTCGGCACCTGCCTGTACGATGCCGCTTCCGTGTTCGGTAAAACCAGCGATGGTGGGTCGCTGAGCGTTTCCACTGATACCCTTAACACGTCTACTCTGGGTATCCAGATGTCCTCGGCCTCGCAGGAGGCGCTTGCTAAGCAGAGCATCACCGCCAACCAAAAGACTTACTCCAACATCAACGAGTGCTTTGAGGCGCTCGAGTCCGGCGAGGTCGACTATGTGATCTGCGACTCCACGGCTGGCGGTTACCTTGCGCGACTGATGAGCGAGATCTCCTATGTCGGTGCGCTCGAGGCGCCCTCGACGCTTGGTGTTGCAGGCCTTTCGTCCAATGACGAACTGTGTCGTGCCGTGAGCGATGCCCTCGACGGTATTACGGCCGACGGCACGCTCGAGGCGGTCCACTGCGTCTGGTACGGCACGATGCCCTACGACCTCACCACTAAGACGGTTTCGGGCGCTAACGTGCAGCCGGGCGACTCTGAGTCCAGCGAGACCACATCCTCCGGCAGCGAGTCCTCCGATTCCAACAATGAGACCGCATCCTCCGAGGACAAATCGTCCAGCCAGGAAGGCACTATCACCGACGACGACATTAACAAACTCAATAGCTAGTTATTGCTAGGGGTGGTGTCTCCTATACGTTGGAAAGGAAACCTCTTCACGGTTTCAACACGCACTGCCGGGCTTTCCCAATAGGGGAGTCCGGCTTTTTCATCCCTATAAAACCAGCAGGTCAAAGCCATTTTTCGGGACCAAATACAAAGCCGTCGGCTCCCTCCTATAGCGCACTTTGCCACGGAAAAGTGCGAGACTTCGGTATGCGGTATCAAGCAATCGTTATTCGGGTCTTTGAGAATCCGCGTGATTAAATGCATGGCAATGGGTACATAGCCAGTACAGTAAGTCCCCGAGGCAGATTGGAGCCACGTATGGATATCAAGGTTTCTGGACGCAAGACGACGGTAACCGATGCTCTGCGTGCGCATGTGGATGAGAAGATCGGCGAGGCGCTCAAGGTTTTCGATATCGAGCCCATGACGGTCGACGTTGTACTTCGCTATGAGAAGAACCCCTCGAACCCCAACCCGGCAATCGTCGAGGTTACGGTTCGTGCCCGCGGTTCGGTGATTCGCGTTGCCGAGCACGGTGCAGATATGTACGCCGCGATCGACCTCTCCGCCGATAAGGTCACCCGCCAGCTGCGTAAGTTCAAGACCAAGGTCGTGGACAACCGCCAGGGCGGTGCCAGCGCCGCGGATGTTGCGCCGGTCGAGCGCGTCGAGGATCTGGCCGACCTGCTGCTGCCCGAGGAAGAGGACGACCTGCTCGTCCGCGAGAAGGTTATCGACGTCACCCCGATGACTGAGGAGCAGGCGCTGGTGCAGACCGATCTGCTGGGTCACGACTTCTACGTGTTCGAGAACGCGACGACCGGCCTTATCAATGTGGTGTATCACCGTAAGAATGGTGGATATGGCATCATCAAGCCCCGCATCGAAACACTTGACGAGTAAAATACGTTAACTTGCATGAGTTAACGGTTGGCGGCCATCCCATGCGGGTGGTCGCCTTTTTTACGTAAGGAGTCGCTTTGATGGACAAGGCCGCATCCGCCGGTCATTCGGACCGTTGCCGCATCGTCGTCGATACCTGCTGCGACTTTAGCCCCGAGGTCGCTGCGAACCTCGATGTCGATATCTTGGGCTTCCCCTTTATCATCGATGGCGAGGAGCGCACGGACGATATCTGGTCGAGCATGAGCCTAAGGAGTTCTACGACCGCATGCGCGCCGGTGCCCGCGTGTCCACCTCGGCTGTGTCGCTCGGTCGCTATATCGAGTTCTTTACCGAGTGCGCCAAAGAGGGCACGCCCACGGTCTACCTGTGCTTTACCTCGGCGCTGTCGTCGAGCTACAACTCCGCGTGCCAGGCGGCAGATGCCGTGCGCGTCGAGTATCCCGATTTTGAGCTGTATGTGGTCGACAACGCTCTGCCCTGTGCGACCGGCGAGCTCTTGGCGCTCGAGGCCGTGCGCCAGCGTTCGGCGGGGCTGACCGCCAAGCAGCTGGTCGATTGGGCAAACGAGGCAAAGACCTACGTCCACGGCTACTTTACGCTCGAGAGCTTCGATGCGCTGGCTGCCGGCGGCCGCATTCCGCCCGCGGCGGCACAGCTCACGGCAAAGCTCGACGTCAAACCCGAGCTGTCTTACGACCTGGCCGGCTCGCTGTCGCTGATCGGCGTCAACCGCGGTCGCAAGAAGGCACTCAAGTCCATCCTCAAGTCGTTCCGCGAGAACTATGTGCCCGATCGCACCATGCCCATCGCCATTATGACTGCCGATGCCGAGAAGGATGGTGACTGGCTCGAGGCCGCCGTTCGCAAGGAGGAGGCTGCGCCGACGTCACGATCATCCGCAGCTCCGTGGGCCCCACCATTGGCTCGCACGTGGGCCCCGGCATGGTGGCACTTGCGTTTTGGGGCAAGAACCGCGCCGAGAAAGCCTCGCTTTCCGACCGCATCGCGCGCCGTGTGCGCGGTGAGTAGACAGGCGCTACGACCACAGGCGCCCCGCAGCTCAAGCTCCGGCGCTGAGTATTCAACCTGGTAACAACACCCAACCCAAAAGGAAAGGTTTCATGGCAAACAAGCTCTCTGTCGCATTTATCGGCACCGGAATCATGGGTGCCCCCATCGCCGGCCACATCCTGGATGCCGGCTATCCCGTCACGGTCAACAACCGCACCAAGTCCAAGGCTGCAGCGCTCGTTGAGCGCGGTGCCGCCTGGGCCGATATGCCGGCAGATGCCGTGGCTAACGCCGATGTCGTCTTTACCATGGTGGGCTATCCCTCCGAGGTTGAGGAGCTCTACCTGGCGGGCGACGGCCTGCTCGCGTGCACCAAGCCGGGCGCGGTCTTGATCGACCTCACCACGAGCTCGCCCGAGCTCGCCCGTGACATTGCCGAGGCCGCCCAGGTTTCTGGTCGCATGGCGTTTGACTGCCCCGTCACCGGCGGCGAGTCTGGTGCTATCGCCGGCACGCTTACGGCTATCGTGGGCGCCACCGAGAACGACATCGCGCCGGTCCGCGACATCCTTGCCACCTTCGCGGCCAACATCTGCTGCTTCGACGGCGCCGGCAAGGGCCAGGCTGCCAAGCTCGCCAACCAGGTGTCGCTGGGCGCCTGCATGGTCGGCATGGCAGACGCCATGGCATTTGCCGAGCTGAGCGGCCTTGACCTGGAGAAGACCCGCCAGATGATTCTGGGCGGCACCGGCAAGTCCGGCGCCATGGAGAGCCTGGCCCCCAAGGCGCTCGACGGCGACTACAAGCCCGGCTTTATGGTCGAGCATTTCATTAAGGACCTGCGCTTGGCGCTCGCCTATGCCGACGACCGCGAGCTTGCGCTGCCCGGCGCCGACGTGGCCTTTACGCTCTACGACATGCTCGACGCCATCGGTGGTGCCAAGCTGGGCACCCAGGCCATCACGGTCCTCTATAAGGAGGAGGCCGACGCCATCGCCGCCGGTCTGGACTGGTCGAAGTATCGTCCCGAGGAACACGGTGCTCACGAGGAAGGCTGCGGTTGCGGCGAGCATGGTGACGACCACGAGTGCGGTTGCGGACACCACCACGGCGAGGACCACGAGTGCTGCGGCGGCCATGCCCATGACGACGGTCACGAGTGCTGCTGCGGCCACCATCACGGGGAGTAGCGCCCATGAGCTGGACGTTCGTGGTGCTTGCGCTGGTGCTCTTTCTCTTTGCGATATACATCGGCTTTCTGTGCGGCCAGTGGGCGTGCGAAAAGCGCGTCATCACCAAGCGCGACTACTGGATCGCCAACTTTGCAGGAGCGGCGGCAGTCGTCCTGCTGACCTGGGTGTTCTCGCTGTTCCCGCTGGTGCAGTTTGCGCCGATCGGCTGGCTCGGTGGCTTTATCGCCGGCCTTAAGATGAGCTTTGGCGAGTCCGTCGGTCCGTGGCGCAAGCACGACGAGGTCTTTAACGTCAACAAGGCTCATCGAGCCGCCGCCGACGCGGGCGATGCCGAGGAACGCCGCCGTGCACGTCGCAATGGCGCGGCCGACCGACAGCTCATCTCGGTCACCGATGACAGCAAGGGTGCTGGCAAGCACGCCAAGAAATAAAAAGAAGAGGTAACTATGGCAGAAAACAAAGACGAACAGCTCACCGACGAGGAGCTGGCACAGCTCCAGCTGGCAGAGGAGAACGAGAACGCCGTCGATCGACTGGTCCAGGAGCTCGGCTGCCCCACGCGCCGCATCCGCCAGTTTGCCGCCCGCGTGCTGCACCTGCTTGCCGAGCGCGATCCGCAGCGCGTCGAGCCCTGCGTACCCGCGCTGATCGAGGCGCTCGACCGCCCCGAGGCGCAGACCCGCTGGGAGGCCCTCGATGCCCTGACGGCGCTCGCCACCACCTGCCCCGAGCAGATGGAGGACGCCTTTGAGGGTGCCGAGACCGCGCTGTTCGACGAGATCTCCTCCACGCTGCGCTATGCCGCCTTCCGCCTGCTGTGCGTGTGGGGTGCCACGAGTGTCGAGCGTTCGCGCGAGGCTTGGCCCATCCTGGACGAGGCCATCCAGTGCTACCACGGCGACCTTGAGTATCGCGACATGCTCGGTTGCCTGTACGAGTTTTGCCAGGGCGAGATCGACGCCGAGGTCGCAGAGAAGCTTGCGCTGCGCCTTAAGTTCGATGCCGAGAACGGTAAGGGCAGCTATCTCAAGGCCCGTTCGAGCGAGATTTGCGAAATGCTTGTTAAACGTTTTGGCCTGGATCTCTCCAAAAAGAAGAAGCGTGCTAGCGTTAAAAAATCTGACGACGCCGAAGACGAGGAGTAACAGATTATGGCGCACGATGTAGTCCTGATTCCCGGTGACGGTATCGGTCCCGAGATTACGCAGGCCATGCGCCGCGTGGTCGAGGCCACCGGTGTCCAGATCAATTGGAACGTCCAGGAGGCCGGCGCCGGCGTCATGGACGAGTTTGGCACGCCGCTGCCCCAACATGTGCTCGATGCGGTTGCCGAGACTAAGGTCGCCATCAAGGGGCCCATCACCACGCCGGTCGGCACGGGTTTCCGCAGCGTCAATGTTGCTCTGCGTAAGCACTTCGATCTGTACGCCTGCGTGCGCCCCTGCCTGTCGCAGCCGGGCGACGGCTCGCGCTTCCGCGACGTTGACCTGGTCATCGTGCGCGAGAACACCGAGGACCTCTACGCCGGCATCGAGTTCGACGAGGGCGCAGCCGAGGTCGAGGAGCTCTCACAGCTTGTCGAGCGCTCGGGTCAGAAGACCTTTGCCGCCGATTCCGCCATCTCGATCAAGCCCATCTCCATCGCCAAGAGCCGCCGCATTGTGGAGTACGCCTTTGAGTACGCCCGCCGTTGCGGCCGCAAAAAGGTGACGGCCGTGCACAAGGCCAACATCATGAAGGCAACCGACGGCCTGTTCCTGCGCGTTGCGCGCGAGGTGGCCGCGGGCTATCCCGACATCGAGTTCAACGACAAGATCGTCGACGCTACCTGCATGGGCCTGGTTCAGAACCCCAACGACTTCGATGTCCTGGTGCTGCCCAACCTGTACGGCGACATCGTGAGCGACCTGTGCGCCGGCCTGGTGGGCGGCTTAGGGATGGCCCCCGGCTCCAACATCGGTGCCGACTGCGCCATTTTTGAGGCAACGCACGGTTCGGCACCCGATATCGCTGGCCAGGATATCGCCAACCCCACGGCCGAGATCCTCTCTGCTGCAATGATGCTCGACCACCTGGGCGAGAACGATGCTGCCAATCGCATTCGTGCCGCCGTATCTGCCACGCTCGACGAGGGCGAGCAGGTTACCGGTGACGTGCGTCGTGCCCAGACCGGCTCCGTTGAGGGCGCTGTGGGCACGCAGGCCTTTGCCGATGCCGTTATCGCGCACCTGGCCTAAGGCATGCAGACTGCAAACGCCTAAATAGTACTTAAGTGTTTGCGTATAACCTGAGAATCAATACGCCCGGCGCTCTGTCGGGCGTATTCTATTGCGGACTATGTTTCCTAACAAGGAGTAACTGATATGGGTCTGATTCAAAAGAAGGACGAGAAGGACGAGATCGATGGCATCCAGATCATCGAGCGCGGCGAAGGCCCCGACGGTGACGAGGACGAGAAGATCGACCTGGTCGCCGGTACGTCTGCCGAGCACATTGCCGCCGGCACGACCGCCGAGGAAGAGGACGCTCGCCTGGAGGCAAAGATCGCCGCGGACGCCGCCGACGAGAACCTCATGCCCGAGGAACAGGACGAGGACGACTCCGATACGGACGACCATGCATCCAAGCACAAGAAGACGATGATTGCCGCCTTTGTGGTCGCTATCGTGATCGCTGCTGTAGTCGGCTTCTTTATTGGCAATGGCGGCTTTGGCGGCAAGGGCGTCGGCTCGTCGACCCTGACCGAGGATCAGCTCGATTCGACCGTGGCAAGCTATAGCTACAACGGTAAGAAGAGCGACATCACCGCGCGCGAGGCCATCGAGAGCCAGTACAGCTTGGATACCGTCAAGGATAGCGATGGTAACTACACGGCTCCTTCTGCCGACGTCATCCTGTCCTACGTGCGCAACAAGATTCTGCTCGATGCTGCCGAGGACGAGGGCATTACCGTCTCTTCTAAGGAGATGAAGAAGTACGCCGAGGATTCTATCGGCACTTCTGACTACGACACCATGGCCAAGCAGTACGGCGTGTCCAAGGACCAGGCCAAGCAGATCGTCCGCCAGTCCGCGACGCTGCAGAAACTCTACAAGAAGAAGGTCGGCGACAGCTCCGCAAACATGCCGACCGCCCCGACCGAGCCTGCTGACGGCAACGAGGAGACCGCGAGCAAGGACTACGCCGATTACATCATCAACCTTGCCGGTGACGAGTGGGATAGCTCTAAGGGCACCTGGAAGGACGAGAACGGCACCTATGCTAAGGCCTTCGCCGACGATGCCTTTACCGCCGATAGCGCCACCTATAAGCAGGCCATGACCGCCTATTACACTGCTTACCAGCAGTATTCTTCGCAGGCTTCGAGCGCCAGCTCCAAGTGGACCGAGTATGCCAACGGCCTGTACGCCAAGGCCAACATCAGCATCTACGGCCTGTTTGCGTAAGATCTGTCTGCACTACTGCGCGCTAACCGATCTACCTGATTACGCCCGCCAGAACGACAACGTTCTGGCGGGCTTTTTGCTACCGAAAGCACTGGGGTAGGCCCCGCGCCCGCGCAAGTGCTTCATCGAGTCTCCCCAATTCATCTAGGAAAAGGCTGCAAACGATTGCAAATTATCGGTGAACGGTCGAAAACTACCGTTCACCGATAATTTCTAAACTGGTTCTAACTGGTATTAAGTCAAAAAGACCAATTCACAAATCTTCACAATGACCTGCATTTTTTCTACACGCTATATTTAGCCACCCTGCGCTGTTCAGACACGAAAACAGTCGTGATCTTTCGCCAAATCATTTCGAAACGGTTTCAAAACCGCAGGTAGAAGTGTTAACGAGCGGTAAACGGTCGATTTATCGCCGTGAGCGGTGCAAAAACGTTTTACTGTTTGAATCAACGAAAGCGACCTCTTCTGGGGTGATATAGTGACAACAACACGTCACGTGGTTACTACCAGTTTAGAAACCACTGGTCTTCAAAGAACGCTTTCCAAGAAGCTTTAAGGGCGAGCGCCCGCTGGCTTCCGAAAATCATCGGACTCAGATCGTACATACCTTCGGAAGGGAAATTTGAATGGTTGGCTTTATTCTTACCGGTCATGGACAGTTCGCACCCGGCCTTGCAAGCGCTATCGCTATGGTTGCCGGCGACCAGCCCGCTTTTACCGTTGTTCCTTTCGAGGGCGACCAGGCTGCTTCCTACGGTGAGGATCTCCGCGCCGCTATCACAGCCATGCGCGAGGAGTGCGATGGCGTGCTCGTCTTTACCGACCTGCTCGGTGGTACCCCGTTTAACCAGTCGATGATGATTGCCCAGGATGTCGACAACGTCGAAGTTCTGACCGGCACTAACCTCCCCATGGTTATTGAGCTTCTGTTCCTCCGCGGTAATGCCACGCTCGCCGAACTTGGCGAGCAGGCCGTGACCGTTGGCCAGACGGGCATCACCGCCCAGACGGTCGCATCCGTTGCCGGCTCCGAGGAAGAGGATATCTTCGGCGACGAGGACGGCATCTAATGGCCGATTTCGGAGCCAACGTCCTGAGCTCCTCGGTCGCCCTTTTAGGCTTGCTTGTCATCATGGGCTTGATTTACACCATCTGGTCGCAAATCAACATGAAGAAGAAGCAGAAGTACTTCAAGGAGCTGCACACCGAGCTCAAGCCGGGTCAGGAGGTTCTTTTCGCCGGCGGTATCTACGGAACCGTCAAAGGCATCGAAGGCGAAAAGGTCCAGATCAAAGTCCGATCCGGAGCCGTCGTAGATGTTTCGCGTTACGCGATTCAGGAGATCAAGTAACTGTCGTCAGCAAATAACGAAAGGAAGCTGATCAACATGGCAGAACCCAACATTCTTCTTACCCGCATCGATAACCGACTGGTCCATGGTCAGGTTGCCACCCAGTGGAACTCCACTCTGGCTCCAACCTCATCCTCGTCGCTAACGACGACGTGTCGACCAACACCATGCGCCAGAACCTCATGAAGATGGCCGCTCCCACCGGCGTCGCTACGCGTTTCTTCTCCCTGCAGAAGACCATCGACGTCATCGGCAAGGCGAGCCCGCGCCAGAAGATCTTCATCGTGGCCGAAACACCGGAAGACGTGCTTACGCTCGTCAAGGGCGGTGTGCCTATAAAGAAGGTAAACATCGGCAACATGCACATGTCGGAAGGAAAGCGCCAAGTCGCCACCTCCGTCGCAGTCAACGACGAGGATGTCGCTGCGTTTAAAGAGCTGCAGGAATTGGGGGTGGAGTTGGAGATCAGGCGCGTTCCGAGCACGCCTGTTGAGGACACGAGCAAGCTCTTCTCGTAATCCTCATGATCCACGCTGTCAGGAATGAAACCCTGACATTCTGTACGTGAAATCCAAAGTGCGTACATACATTTTGAAAGGAGGAGCAAGATGGAATACTCGATCATCCAGGTCGCTCTGGTCTTCATCGTCACGTTCGTCGCGGCAATCGACCAGTTCAACTTCCTCGAGTCTCTCTATCAGCCCATCGTCACCGGCGCCGTCATCGGTCTTATCCTTGGCGACCTCAACACCGGTCTTCTCGTGGGTGGTACTTATCAGCTCATGACGATCGGCAACATGCCGATCGGAGGCGCTCAGCCGCCTAACGCCGTCATCGGCGGCATCATGGCAGCCATTCTCGCTATCGCTACGGGCCTCGAGCCCAACGCGGCAGTCGGTCTTGCCATTCCGTTCGCTCTGCTTGGTCAGCTCGGCGTTACCCTGGTCTTCACGCTTATGTCGCCGCTCATGTCCTCTGCGGACAACATGGCTCACAACGCTGACACCAAGGGTATCGAGCGTCTGAACTACTTCGCCATGGCTCTGCTCGGCTGATCTTCGCCGTCGTCGTCACCCTGTTCTTCATCGCTGGCGCCACCATCGGTCAGACCATCGCTTCCGCCATCCCGACTTGGCTGCAGACCGGTCTTTCCGCTGCAGGCGGCATGATGCGCTTCGTCGGCTTCGCCGTCCTGCTCAAGGTTATGATGAACCGCGATATGTGGGGCTTCTTCCTCATGGGCTTTGGCCTCGCGCTCATCACCGTTGCCAACGATTCTCTGGCAACCCCTGCTCTGCTCATCCTCGCTCTCATCGGCTTCGGCATCGCTTTCTGGGACTTCCAGCAGCAGACCGAGCTGAAGGGTGCAGCTGTTTCTGACGGAGGTGACTTCGAAGATGGCATCTAATGAGTATGTGATCCCGGAGCACTACGAGGATCTCACTCCTGCTCCGCAGCTCGACCAGAAGACCCTCAACAAGATGGCTTGGCGCTCCTGCTTCCTGCAGGCATCGTTCAACTACGAGCGTATGCAGGCCGCTGGCTGGCTCTACTCCATCATCCCCGGTCTGGAGAAGATCCACACCAACAAGAACGACCTCGCGGCTTCCATGAGCCACAACCTGGAGTTCTTCAACACCCACCCGTTCCTCGTCACCTTTGTTATGGGCATCGTGCTTTCGCTCGAGCAGAACAAGGTTGACATCCCCACGATCCGCGCCGTCCGCGTCGCCGCAATGGGCCCGCTCGGTGGTATCGGTGACGCCCTGTTCTGGCTGACGCTCGTGCCTATCACGGCCGGCATCACCTCCAACATGGCCATCAACGGCAACGCCGCTGCGCCGATCATCTTCCTGGTGATCTTCAACGTCGTCCAGTTCGCTCTGCGTTTTTGGCTCATGAACTGGTCCTACAAGCTTGGCACCAGCGCTATTGACGCTCTGACCGCCAACATGCAGGCCTTCACGCGTGCCGCTTCCATCATGGGTGTCTTCGTCGTCGGTTGCCTGGTCGTCACCATGGGTGGCACCCAGATCAACCTCCAGATCCCCAACGGCACCACCCGTGGCCTCTCCGCTACTACCGTGATCGTCTCCGAGAAGGAGGCCGAGAACTTCACCGGTATGGAGGGCATCGATACCGAGACCGCTGAGGCCGGTACCATCGCCATGACCGATGAGGACGGCAACGCCCTCACCGCTTCCGATGCCGACGGCAACGCTGTCACCTGCGGCGCCACCGATCTGGGCAACGGCATGGAGTCCGTACCTACGGCACCGTCACCGAGGATCCGGTCAACTTCTCTGTTGCCGACACCCTCAACACCATCGTCCCCAAGCTCGTCCCGCTTATGCTTACGCTGCTGCTTTACTACATGTTCGCTAAGCACAGCTGGACCCCGACCAAGGGCATTCTGCTGCTCTTCGTCCTGGGCATCCTGGGCGCTGGCCCGCTTGGTCTCTGGCCGAGCATCTGGTAAGGCTCTAGCTTGAGGGGTGTGTCCCTACGCGGCTCACACCCCGACCCCTTAAGCCATGTGTATGTTAAAAGCCGCGTGCTCGAAAGAGCGCGCGGCTTTTGTTTTCTTGATGTTTCGGGTCTGGCAGACAGATAATGCTAAACACCCAAGGTAGTAGCCGAGTTTGAGAAAATGGGAGGATAGGATGGCGATCGGAGCGCGTAAGCAACCGCTGTACGATCAGCTGGTCGATATTCTGACCGAAAAGATTGACCATGAATATCGCGCCGGTGACATGATTCCTTCCGAGCGCGAACTTTCGGAGCGCTATGGTCTCTCGCGCACGACGGTACGCCTGGCTCTGCAGGAACTGGAGCGTTTAGGACTGGTGGTTCGGCAGCACGGTCGCGGTACCTTTGTGACCGACCGTTCGGCAAAGGCAACCAATCTTATGCAGTCCTACAGCTTTACCGAGCAGATGCGCGCGATGGGTCGCGTCCCCGAGACCACGATTCTCGATTTTTGCGAGATGGAGGCTGATAAGAATCTGGCCGAGCATATGGGATTGCGTATCGGTGATCGCATTTTTAAGCTCAAGCGCCTTCGTTCTGCCGACAACATGCCCATGATGGTCGAACGCAGCTATCTACCGGGTCGTCAATTTCTTTCCCTAAAGCGACCGCTGCTGGAGCGTAAGCCGCTTTACGATGTGATTGAGCAAGACTTTCAGCAAAAAATACGCGTGGCCGAAGAGGAGTTCTATGCGAGCATAGCCCGTCCCACCGATGCCCACCTTTTGGAAATCGTCGAGGGCTCGCCTGTGCTCGATTTGGTTAGGACTACGTATAACGAGTCAAACGAGGTTGTGGAGTATACGCTCTCGGTTGCTCGTGCCGATCAGTTTAAATACAAGGTTTACCACCAGCGTAGCGATTAGTGTTCGCATCGTTTCCATATGATGATTCTTTGTATTTAACTGGTTACTACCAGATAACCAACTGAAGTGTATAATTGCACGTCAGAGGATTACTTCTAGAGAGAGGTATTAGAAATGTTCGAGAAGAGTGTCGAGGAGCTCACCGAGCTCGGCGCCCAGATCACCACGGCCGAGATTGCTCAGCAGCCCGAGCTTTGGCGTGATACGCTCAACATCTATCGCGAGAACAAGGAGGCCATCGAGGCCTTCCTGGCCGAGGCTCGCGCTATGGGCGAGGGCCGTCTGTCCGTTGTCTTCACCGGTGCCGGTACGTCCGACTACGTTGGCGATACCTGCGCCCCGTACCTGCGTCATGCTGGCAACACTGATCTCTACGACTTTAAGCCCATCGCCACGACCGACATCGTGAGCGCACCGCGCGACTTCCTGCGCGCCGAGGATCCCACGCTCGTGGTTTCCTTTGCCCGCTCCGGCAACAGCCCCGAGAGCCTTGCCGCCGTCGCCGTTGCCAAGGAGCTCGTCCACAACGTCAAGTTCCTTAACATCACCTGCGCTCCCGAGGGCAAGCTTGCCGTCGAGTCCGCCGATGATCCCAATGCGCTGACGCTGCTCATCCCGCGCGCCAACGACAAGGGCTTCGCCATGACCGGTTCCTACACCTGCATGACCCTGCTCTCCACCCTTATTTTCGACACTGCCTCTGACGAGCAGAAGGCCGAGTGGGTCGAGACCATCGCCAAGATGGGCGAGGAGGTTATCGCTCGCGAGTCCGAGGTTGCCGATTACCTCGCTGGCGACTTCAATCGCGTGACCTACCTGGGCTCCGGCTCCTTTGGCGGCCTTGCCCAGGAGAGCCAGCTTAAGATTCTCGAGCTTGCTCACGGTCTGGTCGCTACTTCCTACGACACCTCCATGGGCTATCGTCACGGACCCAAGTCCTTCGTCGACGACAAGACCCTCGTGTTCGTGTTCGTCAACAACGATGCCTACACCCGTCAGTACGATATCGACATCCTCAACGAGATCGGTGGCGACAAGATCGCTCAGCACACCGTTGCCGTTCAGCAGGATGGCGCTACCGTCTACGAGGGCGAGTCCTTCACCTTTAAGGGCTATGAGGCACTCCCCGAGGGCTACCTTGCCCTGCCGTTCGTGATGTTTGCCCAGGCCATCAGCCTGCTCAACTCCGTGCGCGTGGGCAACACGCCCGATACGCCGAGCCCCACCGGCACGGTCAACCGCGTGGTTAAGGGCGTGACGATTCACCCCTTCACCGCTTAATCGCGTCCCCCTGTAAGGGCGCCGTCCGCTCATAACGGCGGGCGGGCGCTTTTTGTTTTTACTTGGACCGGGTATAAGTAACACCACGGTCAACTGCTTTAGAAGCAAGGAGTGCATATGAGCACGTACGCAATTAAGGCTGACAAGTTCTTCTTGCCGGCAGGTCCGCAGCTGGGCGGCTATCTTATGGTCGAGGATGGCGTCTTTGGCGCCTGGCAGGCCGACGAGCCCTCTTGCGAGATTAAGGACTACACGGGATCGTGGATCGCACCGGGTATGGTCGATACCCACATCCATGGCTTCTACAACCACTCAACTACCGATAACGATCCCGAGGGTATTGATATCAGCTCGACTGAGCTCGCCCGTCGCGGTACCACCAGCTGGCTACCCACGACGTTCACCGATGGCGTCGAGCAGATCAAGGACGCCTGCGCCGCCATCGCTCAGGCGGACGAGGGTCGCGGCCCCGACTTCTGCGGTGCTCGCATTCAGGGCATCTACCTGGAGGGCCCCTTCTTTACCATGAAGCACGTGGGCGCGCAGAACCCCGCTTACCTGATCGATCCCTCCGAGGAGGTCTTCGACCAGTGGCAGGAGGCTGCTGGCGGACGTATCGTCAAGAGCGCTATGGCCGCTGAGCGCGATGGCGCTGCCACCTATGCTGCCGCCCTCAACGCGAAGGGCGTCGTGACCAGCATCGGTCACTCCGACGCCACCTACGATGAGTGCATCGCCGCCATCAACGCCGGTGCCAGCTGCTTTACGCATACCTATAACGGCCAGCGCGGGCTGCATCACCGTGAGCCCGGTGTCGTGGGTGCTGCCATGTCCACGCCCGAGACCTACGCCGAGATCATCTGTGACGGCAAGCACGTAAACCCTGCCGCCATCAAGGCGCTGCTGCAGGCAAAGGCTGGCAGCACACGGTACTCATCACCGACTGCCTGGGCTGC